>NZ_LZJX01000076.1:0-18169 GCF_001667595.1 Mycobacterium sp. E2989
AGGAACTCTACGCGCCCGAGCTGCACCCGGTCCTGCTCGAGCCTTCGGCCGCGCCGGCGCAGCCGGGATGAGCGGGGACCTGAGCCTCCGGTGCCGGTGCGGGCGCCGCCGGTGCCGGGGCCTCGGCCGGCGCCGGAGCCGCCGGGGCGGGCCGGCTGGGCGCGACGACGACGTTCTGGTTCGGGTTGGGCTGCACGTTGGCCGTCGGCCGGATGGCGATGGCCAGCGAGACGACCAGCGCCACCAGGCCGACGACGAAGACGCCGGCCACGATGCTTCCCACCAGCCGGAACGAGCTGCGCTGGGGGTCGCCGGTGTCGACGAGCGCGGTCGCGCCGGTGTGCGCGCCGGTGTACAGGTCGTCGGCGTCGTCGGGCACCGCGCTGTAGGCGAGCGCGTCCCTGCTCAACGTCCCCGGGGTGTCGAAGTAGCCGGGCGTGATCCCGAATGGGGCGATGGCGCCGGTGCCCGGGTCCTGGGCGTAGGCCAGCGCCGCGGTGGACGACGAGAAGAGCGGCGCGTTCGCGGAGGCGAGCGCAGCACCCCGCGCCAGCGCGGTCTCGGGCTCTTCGGGCGCCGACAACGGCAGCGATGTCGCCGCCTCCAGCGCGGGCTTGATCAGCGGGATGTCGATGCCCGAGCCGACGACGAACACACCGTCCGGCCGCGTCTCCAGCGTCTCGGCGTGCGAAACCATCGTGGCCAGCTGGGCCACCGCGGCCTCGTCGTCCGCCGGGAGAGGCTGCCGCTGAACGTCGACGATCGACCCGTCGGCGCTGTTGACGACGGCCAGCGTCGCGGTGTCGGGCTCGATGTAGAGCAGCGCCGTCTGCGCGTAGTTGGTCTGGCTGCCGACGGCCTGCGCCAGGGCGGCCGCGGCCAGGAAGGCCGAGACCAACATCACGTTCTCGACCTTGTGCGCCGCCAGCGCATCCCGCAGGGCGGCGGCCTCGATCGGGTCGGTGAAGGTGACCCCGGTCGAGGCGAGTTGGTAGCCGCCCTCGGCTGCGCCCTCCCGCGTGCCCAGGATCGCCGAAACTACCTGATTCGCCGCGCTGAGCGTTGCGGCGTCGTCCTCGGGCGGGACGTCGAAGTTGTCTTCGTCGACGGTGGCGCCTTCGCCATTCTGGCCTTCGACCAGCACCATTCGGACGGCCGTCGGCGCCATCGACACGCCAAGTACCGTGTCCAAAGCTCCTCCATGGTTCGCTTGCTAGTCCTGATGATGAGGACGTGGCCGCCGCACCCCGCGAAATCGCCAGAGGTCACTGGGTCCCCACCGTGTTTTTCCCCTAGTAATCCGATTTTACGCGTGTTCGCGACCTTGTGCGCCGCGCGCCGACCGGCTGGGGTAGCCCTCACCGGCTATTTGTGGCTGCCACCGCCTCCGCCACTGTGACCGCCGCCACCGCCGCCGCCACCGAAGCTGCCGCCGCCACCACCGCCCCCGCCGAAACCGCCGCCGCTGTGGCCGCCGCCGGGGATGCCGAAGCCGCCGCCGCCCGGAGCGCCGATGCCGCCGCCCGGTCCGCCGCCGAACAGGCCGCCGGGGCCACCGGGCGCACCGCCGCCGGAACCGGGTGACGGGACGTGCCCGCCGCCCAGCCCACCGGGGCCGGAGCCAGGCGGAGGGACGTGCCCACCGCCGAGGCCGCCGTCGCCGGAAGTGGGAGGCGGGATGTGCCCACCGCTCGACCCGCCGGTGCCCGAACCGGGCGCCGGGACGTGGCCGCCGCCCAGCCCACCGGGGCCAGAGCTATGAGGCGGGACGTGCCCGCCGCCGAGGCCGCCGCCGTCGCCGGAGCCGGGCGCCGGCACATGCCCACCACTCGACCCGCCCGTACCCGAACCGGGCGCCGGCACATGCCCACCGCCCGAGCCGCCCGTGCCCGAATCGGGCGGAGGTTGGTGCGGCGGCGACTGCGGGCCCGTGCCGCCGGACTGCGGCGGCTCCGGGACATGCACGGGCGGTTGGGGCACCACCACCACCGGCGGGGGCGACACGTGCGGCGGCGCCTGGATCACCGGCGGAGTCAGCACGGGGTTGGGAACGGGCACGCGGACCGGGGGCAGGATCACCGGCGCGATCGGCGGAACGACCACCGGAACCGGCACCACCGGCGCCGCCGGCACCGGCGCGGGAATCGGAGGCGCCGCGGGCGGCGGCGGGGCCGCCGGCATGGGCGCGGCGAACTGCGGGGTCATCGGCTTGGGCGCCGCCACCGGCTCCGGCATGTGGATCTTGGCCGCCGGGGCCGACGCGTCGACGGGCGCCGGCGCCTCCTGCGCCGGAACGATGAGGTGCTGTCCCGGCGTGGGCTGCAACGCGACGGTGCCCGTCGAGCGGATGCCGATGGCGAGCGCGATCTCCAGCGCCAACACCGCGCTGATCCCGGCGACCGCCAACCCGCTACCGATCAGCAGGGCCGGCCGGCGCCGCGGCTGGCTCTCTTCTTGCACGAAGAGCTTCTCGATGACCACGGTCGGCGAATCGGCGTCCTCGTCGGGCACCGCGCTGTAGGCGAGCTCGTCGTCGATTCCGAAGGGCGCGTAAAGGTATTCGGGCAGCGAGTGCTGGTCGACGACGCCGGTGCCGGGGTCCTGCGCGTAGGCCAGCGCGGCGGTCGAGGAGGCGAACAGCGGCGCGTTGGCCGCCGCCAGCGCGGCGCCGCGGGCCAGCGCGGTCTCCGGCTCCTCGGGGACGCTCACCGCGAGCGAGGTCGCCGTCTGCAGCGCCGGCTTCAGCGGGGCGATGTCGACGCCCGACCCCACCACCAGCACGCCGTCCGGCGCGGCCGCCAGCTTCTCCAGGCCGCCGATCATGCCGCCGAGCTGCGTGGCGGCCTGGTCGTAGGAGTCGGCGTACAGGGGCTGCTTGTAGACGTCGGGGATGGACCCGTCCGAGGTCTCGACCACCGCCAGCGTCGCGGTGTCGGGCTCCACGAACATCACCGCGGTGCGCTCGTAACCCATTGCGGCGCCGACGTTTTGGGCGAGGGCCGTGGCGGCGAGAAACGCCGACACCAACATGACGTTCTCGATGCGATGGGCGGCCAGCGCGTCGTGCAACGCCGCCGCCTCGAGCTGGTCGGTCCACGTCACGCCGATCGAAGACACCTCCAGCCCGGCGTCGGCCGCGCCCTCCTGGGTGCCCAGGATGGCGGCGAGCACCTGATCCGACGCGCTCGCGGTGGCCGCCTCGTCGGCGGCGGCGACGTCGAACACGTCCTCTTCTACGGTGGCGCCGTCGGCGTATTCGCCTTCGAGGACGACCATTTGGATCGATGCCGGTGCCATCGACACCCCGAGCACGATATCCAAGACAAACCCCTCCAAAGGTATTGCGCGTTGAACCACGGCCTGGCGGAGGAAAAAAACCGTGGCTAACTAAGTATCGCGCAGAACGGGGGTGAGGGCTCCCCGCGGAAGCTATGTAGACCTTATGAAGTTCTGATAGGACCGCGACGGCGTGGGTCCGCGCTGGCCCTGGTACTTGGAACCAACTTGCGAACTGCCGTAAGGGTGTTCGGCCGGGCTGGTCAACCGCAGGATGCACAGCTGACCGATCTTCATCCCCGGCCACAGCGTGATCGGCAGGTTCGCGACGTTGGACAGCTCCAGCGTGATGTGGCCGCTGAAGCCCGGGTCGATGAAGCCGGCAGTCGAGTGGGTCAGCAGGCCCAACCGGCCCAGGGACGACTTGCCTTCCAGTCGGCCGGCGAGGTCCTCGGGCAGGGTGAACAGTTCCAGCGTGGAGCCGAGCACGAATTCGCCGGGGTGCAGCACGAACGGCTCACCCTCGACGGGTTCGACGAGCGTGGTCAGCTCGTCCTGCTGCTTGGCCGGGTCGATGTGGGTGTAGCGGGTGTTGTTGAAGACGCGGAACATGCAGTCCAGGCGGACGTCGATGCTCGATGGCTGCACCAGGGTGGCGTCGTAGGGGTCGATGCCCAATCGGCCGCCGGTGATTTCGGCCCTGAGGTCACGATCGGAGAGCAGCACGCGACGAGCCTAGCCGCTGGCCGTCAGTCAGCCAGATACATCTCCCCACCCTTGGGGTAGCCCCCGCCGGTGGTCGTGACGTGGACGTGGTCGTAGTGGCCGAGCCGGCTCGGCTGCGCCCCGCCCGGCGTGTAGTAGACGCCGCGCCAGATCGCGTCCTGGATCCCGAAGCGCCGCGCGTTCTGCATCACGTACGCGACGATCTCGTCGCCCAGGGCGATGCCGTCGGCGCTCTGCGGGTTGGGGATCATTACGTCGATCGCCAATCCCAGCGGGTGCCAGGGCAGCGGATCCGGTCGCACGCCGCCCATTTCGTGGATCTGGGGGAACTTTGCGGTGATGGCGCGCGAGACCAGGATCGTCCTCACCTGCAGGCCCTGTTCGGGGGTAAGCCCGGCGGGCAGGAAGCGCGATCGGGTGTGATACCTGGATGCCGCGGGCGGCGGAGACATCCCGTCGCCACGGGACACATCCGACGCGAGCGTGATCGCCATCGGCTTCGCCGAGACGATTTCTAAGCAGCACGCTGAATTGTCTCCAATAACGGGCGCCGCGATGTGTTGGGGGACGAAAGGGCCGACGTCTCCGGCCGCCGCGAAGAATACCGCGGCGGGGCCCAGCGCTGCTGCCAGGACAAGCGGGGACTTCCGCCGCTTCTTGGCTAATCTGTGCCGACCCACCCCAGGCACATTACGACACGATCACGGAATAATAAACACGCGTCTTCGAATTTGCAGGACAGCGGCCATTTCCGCGGCGGCGGGCATTTGTGCGGCGGGGCCGACGGCCGCGGCCGGGTCGTTGGCGGCCGCCCTACTCGCCCAACGGATCCGCCGCCGGATGCTAGCCTTCGTTGTCGACAGCGCCGATGTAGTTCAATGGCAGAACATCAGCTTCCCAAGCTGAATACGCGGGTTCGATTCCCGTCATCGGCTCCACGTTTGACCATGGCATATAGCCGGGTTCCCGCCCTGGCGAGGCCGGTTGTCCCCCGACGGGTTCCCTTAGTTCGTCACTGAAATACCGCGAGCATCGGCACTGCCTCATGCCGCCGAATAGCTGAGATCCGCAACTCCGGGCGATAGCGTGAGCAAACAAGAATCGGCGTGCGTCGGGCGCCGAACAGCACGGCTAAGAGGGTGCGCAAGGTGACCAGTGAAGAGACCACCCAGCGAGCGCCAGCCGTTACGCAGACGCGATCGTCTCGCCGAACGGGGGCACGGTTGCAGATTCTCAGGGCATCGTGTTGGGTCTTGTTGTTCCTCACGCTGGTCGCCGCGCTGGTTATGGCGGTGCGTCCGTCGCTGGCTGCGCAAGCCGGGGCCGCCCAATTGGGCTTTCTCGTTCTGTTTGTCGTCGTCCATGCGTGGCTGGGCTACTTCGCACGAGGCATGGCCGCATTCATCGCCATCGCCGGCGTTGTTGCGTTCGCAATGGAGGCAATCGGTGTCGCGACCGGTTTCCCGTTCGGCTCCTACACCCATCACCTGCCCGGTCCGAAGCCCCTGGGCGTTCCCCCAGTGGCCATCGTCAGCTGGATCATTTTCGGCTGGCTGGCCTGGGCACTGGCCCGGGTGATCATGCGACCCGCTCCCGATGTGGCCGTGGGTGGCGCCGAACGCTTTACGACGCCCATCGTGGCGACGTTCATTCTTGGGGGTTATGACCTGGTAAACGACCCCATCGGTGCGACGGCGCACGACTGGTACTCCTATCACCACCCGACCGGCGCGCTGGGAGTCCCGCTGACCAACTATCTCGGCTGGCTGCTGACGGGCTGGCTGATCTTTCAGCTCGTAGCGCTCGTCGAGGCGCGATTCCCCGGGAGCCCCGCCACCCGAACCCGCCCCTATTGGCTGCTGCCGTGCCTGTTCTGGCTTTCCACCGCCACTCAGGTCTTCGCCGCCCTGACCCACCCGCCGGACGGCGTTGCGGTCCGCGGCGGCAAAACCATCCAGATTGCCGACGTGTACGAGTCAGGCGCATCGGCAGCGTTATTCACCATTCTTCTCACGGGAATCATGGCGCTGGTACGCCTCTACCTTCGCCAACCGTCAAAGATCCCTCATTCCCGTACAGAGGAGGCCTGATCGTCGGTGGGTGGGGCCGCAACCGCCCGACTGGTGCGAGTCGTTCCGCGCCAGCGCGTTTCTCGGAAACTGGATGCGCACCGAGCCCACGCCGTAATTCGGCGGGAATTTCGGATGGCCGGTGGTTGACAAACCGGTACCGCGGGTAATGGCTAACTCGGGGCCGCGTGAATGCGTGCCATCAGCGATACGCCGAGGGAGTCGCCACGCCAATGGACAGCTCTTCCGCCACACCAGTGCGCGTCAGCAGCGCGCCGCACGACGCGCTGCGCCGCGGCGAACGGCCGATCCCACCCGACGATGACCCGTTCTACCGGGCGCCACTGGGGTACGAGGACGCAGAACCGGGCACGATATTGCGTTCGCGCGACGTGGAGATCGGATTCCTGGGTCTCATCAGTCAACGAGTGAAAGCCACTCAGTTGCTGTACCGCACCACGAATCTGCACGAAGAACCGGAAGTCGCCGTGACGACAGTGCTGGTCCCGGCGCAGCGCGAGTCAGACGTCGCTTATCCGGTGCTCTCCTATCAATGCGCGATCGACGCTGTGGCGTCGCGCTGTTTTCCCTCGTTCGCCATGCGGCGCGGCGCGGGACCGATCGGTGCGTTCGTCCAAGCCGAGTATTTGTTGGTGACGGCCGCGCTGGCCGAAGGCTGGGCGGTTTGCGTACCCGACCACGAAGGCTGCCATGGCATGTGGGGCGCTCCGGTCGAGCCCGGCTATCGGATTCTGGACGGGTTGCGGGCCGCGATGCGGTCCGGGCGCTTGGAATTGTCGCCGTCCGCACCGGTGGGTCTGTGGGGATATTCAGGGGGAGGACTGGCGTCGGCGTGGGCGGCCGAATTGTGTGAGCGATATGCACCGGAGCTCAATATCGTTGGCGCCGTTCTCGGTTCGCCCGTCGGCGACCCGGGCAGTGTGGCGCGCCGCCTCAATGGCAGCTTCTTCGCCGGTCTCGCCGCACTGATGATTTCCGCATTGACGCAAGTCTTTCCCGGCGCGCAAAGGGTCGTCGATGAGCACGCGACCGACGAGGGCAAGGCGTTGCTCGACGAGTTGCAGACGATGACGACTGCCCAGGCGGTATGGCAGTTTCGCAACGTCGACATCGGGTCCTACGTCGACATGACGGCCGACGAGCTGTGGGACTTGCCCGAAGTGCGCCACATCTTCGACGAGACCAGGCTCGGCAAGTCCGGGCCCAAGCCGCCCGTGCTGGTCGTACAGGCGGTGCATGACGGAATCATCAGCGTCGACGATGTCGACGCACTGGTGGCTCAGTATGAACGCCACGGCGTGTCGGTCACCTACCACCGCGACCGGTTCTGTGGGCATCTGCTGTTGCATCCACTGTCGGCGCCCATGACGCTGAGGTGGCTGCGCGACCGATTCACGGACAGGCCGATCAACGAGCACAGAACCCGCACGGTATGGCCAACGCTGTTCAACCCCTCGACGTACTTGGGCATGGTCAAGTTGGGCGTCATCACGGCGAAGGTCGTCCTCGGGCGCAGCGTCGAACGCCAACCGCTGTCGACAACGTGAGGGGTTACGGCGCGTAACGCCCGTGCTCGGTGACGACGGCGGTGATCAGTTCGGCCGGGGTCACGTCGAACGCGGGGTTGTAAACGTCGGCGTCCGGCGGCGTGACGACGGCGCCGC
Organism: Mycobacterium sp. E2989; assembly: GCF_001667595.1. NCBI lineage: Bacteria > Bacillati > Actinomycetota > Actinomycetes > Mycobacteriales > Mycobacteriaceae > Mycobacterium > Mycobacterium sp. E2989. The sequence goes on from NZ_LZJX01000076.1 coordinate 7,757, forward strand.
CGAACGTCCGGACCTCGTCGGGCGCGCGTTCCTCGATGACGATGTCGGCGCCGGTGGCGAGCGAACTGTCGACCGTGGACGACGGCGCGACGACGACGAACGGCACGTCGTGATGGCGCGCCGCGATGGCCAGGCCGTAGGTGCCGATCTTGTTGGCGACGTCCCCGTTGGCCGCGATCCGGTCCGCGCCGACGAGCACGCAGTCGACGAGGCCCCGCCCCATCGCCGCCGCCGCGGCACCGTCGGTCTGCACCCGGTATGGCACGCGGGCCCGCGCCAGCTCCCACGCCGTGAGCCGGGCACCCTGCAACAGCGGCCGCGTCTCGTCGACGAGCACCGACTCGACCAGTCCGCGTTCGTGCAGGTGCCAGACGACGCCGAGCGCGCTGCCCCACGCGACGGTTGCGAGGTGGCCGGCGTTGCAGTGGCTGAGCAGGCGCAGCGGACGGCGATCACACACGGCGAGAACGACTTCGGCGGCATGTGCCGAGGCGACGCGGTTGAGGCGTTCGTCCTCGTCGAGAATCTCCAGCGCTTCGGCGAGCACGGATTCGGCGCCGGCGTCGAGCTTCTCGAGCGCGCGCGCCACCCCCCAGCTGAGGTTGACGGCGGTCGGCCGCGCCTTCGCGATCCGTTCGGCCGAGGCGCGCACGTCGCCGCCCTCGCGGGCCGCGAGCACCACGCCGAGGGCGCCCGCGGCGCCCAGCGCCGGCGCCCCGCGCACGGCCAGCCGGCGGATCGCGTCGATCAGCTCGTCGACGGTGCGCAGCGTCAGGACGCGATAGTCGGCCGGCAGCGCCGTCTGGTCGATGATCGTGACCGCGTCGCCGTCCCAGTCGATGGTCCTGCGCACACAGGTGACCCTAGCCGGGGTCTACAGCCTGCCCGCCACGAAGCCCGCGGCCTGATCCACCAGACCGGAGCCGATGTAGGAGGGCTGCAGGTGCGCCGGCCAGTTCGTTCCCCTGCCACAGATGGGGTCACCGGCCGCGCACTGGTCGATTGTCTTGCCCGCGAACGCCGGTCCGACACCGTGGGTGCCGTTGCCGAACAACGCGACCGCCGCGACGTGCTGGTCGGTCCCCGGTGGCAGCCCGCCCCATAGCGCGCGGTCCACCACCTCGGCGCCCAGCGAATAGCCGCCGAGCACGATCCGGGTGTTGGGGCAATCCCTGGCCATGGATTGCACGTGGGCGCTGATGTCGTTGGCGCCGCCGCCGGTGGTGATGTTGGCGGGATAGTTCACCCCGTACACCCCGATCGACTTATTCGTCTTGGCGCGCAGCGAATTGACGAGCGCGTCGCCGACCGCGCCGACGCCGGGTGGTTCCTCCCGGCCGCGGGCGAAGACCACCTCCGCGTCGGGGCACGCCGCCGACGCCAGGGGCACCGACGAGATGGGGAGGGGCGCGGCCGCCGGCCCAAGCGCCATCGCGCCGGCGACGATGACAACGGACGGCACGCTCGCGACGAGCCTCATAACGCGATATTACGGAGTTTGTCGAGGCGTCGCCGATGCTTTGTGTGCTGGACCGCGCCGAGCGACACGGCCTCGCGGCGACCCGGCAGTCCGCCGAATTGTGGGATAGACAGGAGTCACCGCCCGTATCGTCAAGCCCGTGAATCTCCGCGCGCACGGGCGGCACCCGCGCTGGATCATCGCGGCGATCTCGATGGCACTGTTCTGCGTGCAGATCGATTACTTCGCAATGAACCTCGCGTTGCCCCGCATGGCGTCGGACCTGCACAGCACCACGACCGATCTGCAGTGGGTGATCAGCGTCTACATGCTGACCCTGGGCGCGTTCATGGCGCCCGCCGGCCGCATCGGCGATATCTTCGGACGCCGCCGCACGCTGCTCGCCGGGATCGGGTTGTTCGCAATCGCGTCGGTGTTCTGCGCGGTCGCGCCATCGGCGCCGGTGGTTATCGCGTTCCGGGCCGTGCAAGGCCTCGGCGCCGCTCTGATCTTTCCGGTGTCCGTGAGCGTCCTGACCAATACATTGCCCGCCGAAAGGTCTGGTCGCGCAATCGGACTGGCGTATGGCATCGCCGGCCTGGGCAACGCCGCCGGCCCCCTGGTGGGCGGGTTGCTGACCCAGACGCTCGGGTGGCGCTCGGTGTTCTGGATGCTGGTGCCGCTGTCGGCGATCTCGATCGCCATCGGCGCGAGAACCATCCCGGAGACCTCCGACACCAGCGTGCCGCGACGGGTGGATCTGGCCGGCCTGGCGCTGATCACGACTGGGATAGGGCTGTTCACCCTCGCCTTCGACCGAGCGCCGAACTGGGGGTGGTTGTCGCCGCCGGTGATCGGCGTATTCCTTGGCTCCGTTGCCTTGTTGGTCGGGTTCGTCGCGGTCGAGACGCGCGTGCGCTTCCCCCTGATCGACCTGTCGCTGCTGCGCAAGCCCCGCTTCACGGTCTTGGTCGTCGCCGGTACGGTCGCCAACATCGCGTACGTGGTGACCGTCTTTCTCGCCACGCTGAACCTCCAACAGGTGCGAGGCCTCGACCCGCTGATGGCCGGCTTGGCTTTCCTCGGCCCATCGGTCGGCGCGGCGCTCGGTGGTCCGGTGTCCGGACGCCTGGCGTCGCGCAACGCGCCCTTCGCCGTCATGGGCATCGGTTGCACCGCGGCGGCGGTGTCACTCGGCGTCCTGGCGTCCGCTGACAGCTTCGCGGTGTATCTCGCCGCGCTCAGCGCGTGCGGTTTCACCATGGGCCTGGTCTACGCGTTCACCACGGTGGCGACTCAGGCCGTCGTCGCGCCCGAGCGGGCTGGCGAAGCCGCGGGCGTCACGCTGACGTCCCTGGTCACTCTCGCGGGCGTGGGCGTTGCGGTGTCCAGCAGCGCGCTGGAGATGTTGCAGCACCACGGCGTCAGCACGGGTCACGGCATCCAAGTCATCCTCGCGGTCGGCGCCGCACTGCTGCTGCCGGCGGGCCTGGCCGTGCTGAGCGTCGCCCGCGTCAAGACGCCCGCGCCGGACTCCACGATGGCTGCGGGACAACACAATTAACCGATGTGTCGACTAGGGCATGGCGAGCGAAGGGGGGCCGACGATGGTCGGTGAAAGCCCGGCGATGACAACTGCTGACGGCGACGGCGGCAAGGAGCTTTCGTCCTCGCGAACCGCCGTCATGGTGGCCGCGTTGGCGTTGGCGGTGATGTCGTTCATGCTCAACGCGACCATGCTCGGCCCCGCGATCCGGGACATCAACACCCATCTCGGTCCCCACGCATACGCGTCCATGTCCGCCTACTTCTATCTCGCCGGCGCGATCGCCAACGTGGTTTTGATCCGATGGAGCGACTTCATCGGCCGCAGGCGTGTCCTGGTCGGCATCCTCACCCTCGTCTGCATCGGCACGTTGTTGTGCATCCTGGGCACCTCACTACCGGTGGTGGTCGCGGGCCGGGTGTTGCAGGGATGCGCGAACATCACGTACGGCCTCGCCTTCCTCATCATGCGAGAACACCTGAGCGACAAAGCCTTCGGCGTCTGCTGCGGTGTCATCTCGGCGATCAACGCGGGGGTGGCCGGGGTCGACGCGCTGCTCGCCGGTGTCCTGGTCGACCGCTTCGGCTATCGCTCCATCTTCGTCCTGACGTTGGTGGTCGGCATCGCCGCTGTCGCGCTGTGCCGGCTGGCCGTCCCCGCAGACGAACGCGGCCGCAAGAACACGGGCCGAATGGACTGGGCGGGCGCCGTCCTGATCGCGCTGACGGTCGCCGGGCTGAATCTGTATGTGTCCAACGGCGAACACTTGGGCTGGTCCGCGCCGCTCATGCTCGGCTGCCTTGCCGCGGCCGTCGCCGCCTGCGTCGGGCTCGTGGTGGTCGAGAAACGAGTCGCGACACCGTTGATCCACATCGACCAGATGCGGTCGCGATACGCATGGCCGTTGATCGTCGTGACCATTCTCGTCTTCGGGTCATTCATGGTGGTGCTCAGCTACATCGTGCCGTCCCTCGCCGAGAACGACCGCGTCGGCTTCGCCGCCAGCGGGCAGCTCACGGCCCTGCTGTTCATCACTCCCGGCGCGCTGGCCCAACTTCTCACCGCCCCTTTGGTCGGGCGGCTCGCCGCCCAGATCGGCTTCGTGACGGTGTTGCGCACGGGCCTGGTCGGTTCCGTGGCCGTCACCGCCGCGCTTGCGGTGTTCACGCTCGACAAGATGGTGGTCGTCGCCCTCATGGCGGTGTTCGGCGTGGCGTTGGCGGTCGCGCTCACCCCGATGAGCGCGCTCGGCGTCCTTCAAGCTCCCCCGGACGAGCCGGGGTCGCTGCCGGGGATCGCCAACGCCTCCTACGGCATCGGCGGGTCACTCGGGTTCGCTTGGGCGGGAACGGTTGTCGGAGCCGGCACCCAGGCGAGTTACCAGTCCGCGTTGTGGGTTTGCGTCGGGATCGGCGCCGTCGCGGTCCTGGCGAGCCTCGTGCTGAAACCGCGGTCCGTGGCCTCGCCCGCCGACACGACGAAGACGCGTCAAGCGGTTGACTCCGTGTGACCGACGGGGGTTATAGGTGTGCCTTCAAATGGTTCACCAAACTCTCGACGAACGTCTCCATCGATCGCGCCTTCGGCGCGTAGCCGTCTGCGGCGTGGTACATCCGCGGGACGGTTATCAGTTCACAGGGCACGCCACACGCGCGGAGCTTCTCCGCGTATGCCACGTCCTCGCCGTAGTAGAGATCGAGATCGCCGACACCGATCCAGGCGGGTGGGAGGCCGGACAGGTCATCGCGGCGCGCGGGTGCCGCGTAAGCCGGCGCATCGGAGCGCCGGGGCTCCCGGCCGAGGTAGGCGGTCCACGCGAACCGGTTGGACTCCGGTGTCCAGACGAGCCGCCCTCGGCCCTCGTTATCGTCGTTCAGCACGGTGCGGTCGTCGAGCATCGGATACATGAGCCCCTGAGCGCGCAGCGTGAATCCCTCATCGTGACTGCGCTGCGCGACGGCTGCCGCCAACCCGCCGCCCGCGCTCCTGCCCACGACGGCGATGCGATCGGCGTCGATTCCCAACTCTTCGGCGTTCTGGCTCATCCACTGCAACGTCGCCATGCAGTCGTCCAAGGCTGCGGGGAAAGGGTTTTCGGGCGCCAGGCGATAGTCCGGGGACACGACGACGGCGCCCAAATCCCGAGCTAGCCGTCCATGAGTCACGAGCTCGAGTTGCGGAGACCCGACGACCATCCCGCCCCCGTGCAGCGCCAGCACCGCGGGCCGATTCGCCCGGTGTCGTTCAGGAGTGATGACAAGTGCCCGGATTGCCGACTGGCCGACGGTCCGCGTGCCGACATCGACACCTGGTCCGGGCGACATCCTGAGTCGGTATACGAGGCGGAGGGCGGGCAGTGTCGTGGCCGAGTGGGTCACCGTCACAAACGGCAGCGCCGGGTTGCGCAGATCGGGCTCCACATCGGCGAGCGCCTCGCGCATTGCGAGATACCGACGGGCGGCCAGCACGGCGGCCCCGACAGCTGCGAAGGCCGCGATCTTCTTCATGGTCGGTGAATCTAGTGCTCGCGGGTGGGTGACGACCAGAACCTTGAAGCGGCGCCAACCGCTACGGACCTGACGCTGGACGCCACACCACTTCCAGGTCATCTTCGGCGAGGGTGACCAAGGCTCGGGTAATGCCGTCGCCGTCGCAAAACTCCACTTCGTAGGCGGCGTTATCCGAACCGGTCGTGTAGTCCATGACGACGGTCCCTCGTGAACCGGCCGGCAGGTCGTGCTCCGGCACCGCCCGGCGCAAGCGGACCACGTCGTATTCCTGAGGTCTCAACATCCTCCCCTCTCGGGGCCATCGAACCCCCGCCCACCTGCATATTGCCGAGCTAAACCCCCGTGGCCAAACCGTGACCGAGGCTTGACCAAATGCGAACGCGCCCTTGCGCTTCCGCTGGTCATCGCCCGTTTACGATCCCTATTGCAACTATGTCAGTTAAAAGGAAACGGAAGCCATGCGGACGGTCGTTCGGTGTGTTCTTGCGGGGGTCGGGGTCGCGGCGAGTGTGGTCGCGGGGCCAACCGGTGCCAGCATGGCGGCGGCGACCCAGCCGCATCACTTGGCCATCGCGTCGGTGCTTCCGGCTCGCGGCGCGACGGTGGGTGTGGCGCACCCGGTTGTGGTGACGTTCGACGCGCCCGTCGCGAACCGGCAGGCCGCCGAGCGCGCGATCGCGGTCACGTCGTCGCCCCCGATGACCGGCAAGTTCGACTGGCTGGACAACAAGGTGGTGCAGTGGGTTCCGGACCACTACTGGCCCGCTCACAGCACCATCGCGCTGGCGGTGGACGGCCGGGAGACGGAATTCAAAACGGGCCCAAAGGTCGTCGGCGTCGCCAACATCACCGACCACACCTTCAAGGTGACCATCGACGGAGTAGACGCTGCTCCGCTGCCGGCGCCGCACCATCGGCCGCACTTCGGCGAAGAGGGCGTGATGCCGGCTTCGATGGGTAGGCCGGAGTTCCCGACGCCCGTCGGCAATTACACCGTCTTGGCCAAAGACCGTTCAGTGCTTATGGATTCGAGTAGCGTCGGCATCCCGGTCAACGACCCCAACGGTTACATGCTCAACGTCGACTACGCCGTCCGGATCACCAACCGCGGCCTGTTCGTGCACTCCGCCCCGTGGGCGGTCCGCTCCCTCGGGCTGGAGAACGTCAGCCACGGCTGCATCAGCCTGAGCCCCGAAGACGCCGAGTGGTACTACAACACGGTCAACATCGGCGACCCGGTGATCGTCCAGCAAGACCTGTGGGAGCGCCCGCCTTCCTGAGCGGGCCGACGCTCGAAAGCCGCAACACCGAACCGCATACGAAAGGACCCGCTGGCCGAAACCAGCGGGTCCTTTCGTATCGGAGGGCTCAGTGCGAGGGGCCGGGTGCCACCGGCTGACCGGGCTGGGGTCCGCCCGTCGGCGCGGGACCGGTCGGTGCGTCCTTGACGCCCGACATGTCGATGAGCGGGGCGCCTTCGAGGGGGGCACCGGCCGCCAGTGGCCCGCCGAGGGCAACCAGCGGAGCGCCCGCCGGCACCACCGGGGCGATGGGCAACGGCGCGCCCAGGGGCAACGGCAGCGGCGCGCCCAGCGGCAGCGGCACCGGCGCACCCAGCGGCACCGGCCCGGGCACCGCCAGGGGGACACCCGCCATGTCGGTGAGCGGCGCGCTCGCCGCGCAGATCGGCGCCGTAGGCGCGCCGGCGGCCGCCGCTCCGCCCGCGGCACCGGCACCGGCACCTCCCGGTCCGGCCAGCGGCGCACCGGCCTCGCCGGCCTGGCCCTCGATGCAGGCGTAGCCGCCCGTCTTCAGGGGCGCGGCCGCCGCATCCGGGCTCAACGCAAGCGCGGCCCCGCACAACCCAAGGCTGGCAAGTACTTTCACGTTCAACCGATCGACGATCGCCATCAGCGTCGACTCTCCTTTTAATTCGCGCTCACATATCTGATGCAGCAGATAACGAGCCAATTGTCGGCAGTCGACGCGAAACGCCGGAGGCGCCGCACCGCGTCGTTTCCAAATGGTGACGTCACAAGGGCGTCACGGTCGGCGGCGACTGCGGGCCAGATGAATTCAATTTCGCGCAGCGTATTCACAGCGAATTTTAGGCTGACGCGATATCGCCCTGCGGTTCCATGGAAGGTGAACCACAGGCAATCGGACGGTTACGAAGAAGGGAGCGCAAGCCATGACTGCACGCCGATTCGTGAACGCGGCGCTGGTGGGAGGCCCGCTCCTGGTCGCCGGGGTGCTCTGGGCCAGCCCGGCGCAGGCCGACGCGACCACATTCGTCAATGACCTGCACAAGAACGGGATCGGCGCGGTCAGCGGCGGGGACGAGGCGCTGGTGCAGATGGGCTTGGCCGTGTGCCAGCAGCTGTCGTGGGGCGCGCCGCCATCCCAACTCGAGGGCCTGGCGCTGCAACGCTCCGACAGCCGGCAGGGGGCCAGGGGCCTCACCCCCCAAGAGGCCGACGACGTCGTGATCGACGCCGTGCGCGACCTCTGCCCGAACGCTTAACCCACGGGTCTTTGCCGACTATTCATCATCGGGATTTATCTTCCGCAGCGTGTTCCTTGGTGCTTTCGTGTAAAAGTGCATCATCCGAATCGGGCACGGGACGAAGGAGAAGATTTCGATGGCAGCACAACGGCCGTATGGCCGGTTCATGGGGGCGGCCCTGGTAGGGGGCCCACTTCTGGCCGCGGCGATCGCGTGGGCCGGCCCGGCGCGGGCCGACGGCGCTGCCTTCATCAACGACCTGCACAGCGCCGGCATCCACGCGGTCAACGGCGGCGACGAGGCGCTGTTGCAGATGGGCGCGGACCTGTGCCAACAACTTTCGTGGGGCGCCTCACCCCAACAGCTGGAGGGCCTGGCGATCCAGCGCTCGGACGCCGACCAGGGCACGGGCGGCATCAACGGCCGGCAGGCCGCGGACGTGGTGATCTTCGCCTTGCGCGATCTGTGCCCCAACGCTTGACGGTGAGCTAAGTTCCGGGAATGGAGCTGAGCGCGCGCAACCTGAGCGCTCTCGGCATCCCCGTCCCGACCTACGACCGCAGCCAGATCGGCGTCGGCATCGTGCATTTCGGCGTCGGCGGCTTTCACCGCTCCCATCAGGCCATGTACCTCGACAGGCTGCACAACGACGGGCTGGCCCAGGACTGGGGGATCTGCGGCGTCGGGGTGCTGCCGGGTGACCGCCGCATGCGCGACGCGCTCAGGGCCCAGGACTACCTGTACACGCTGATCCTCGAGCACCCCGACGGGACCCGGCAGCCGCGGGTCATCGGCTCGATCGTCGACTTCCTTTACGCGCCTGAGGATCCCGAGGCCGTCATCGAGCGGCTCGCGGCGCCTGCCACCCGGATCGTCTCGCTCACCATCACCGAGGGCGGCTACCAACCCCCGCTGAGCGACGTTTTCCCGCTGGTGGCCGAGGGGCTGAACCGGCGGCGGGAACGCGGGCTGCCCTCCCCCACGATCGTGTCGTGCGACAACATCGCGGAAAACGGGGACGTGGCCCGCCGCGCATTCACGTCCCACGCCGAGCAGCTCAATCCCGAACTGGCGCAATGGATGGCCGAACACACCGCCTTCCCGAATTCGATGGTCGACCGCATCACGCCGGTCACCCCCGCCGAGGCCATCGCGCGGCTGGACGCCGAATTCGGTGTCCGCGACGCATGGCCCGTGGTCGCCGAGCCGTTCGCCATGTGGGTGCTGCAGGACCGCTTCGCCGACGGCCGGCCCCCGCTGGAGCGAGCCGGCGTCCAACTGGTCGACGACGTGTCGCCGTACGAGGCGATGAAGCTGCGGCTGCTCAACGCCAGCCACCAGGGCCTGTGCTACTTCGCCTACCTGGCCGGGTACCGACTGGTCCACGAGGCCGCACAGGATCCGGTGATCGCCGAATTCTTAAACCGGTATCTGGAATCCGAGGCGATGCCGACCCTGGTGCGGGTCCCGGGGCTGACCGAGTTCAAGGACGGGCTCCTCCCCCGCTTCGCCAACGCCTACGTGCGCGACACCGTCGCCAGGCTGTGCGCCGACTCGTCCAACCGCATCCCCAAGTGGCTGCTGCCGGTGGTCGCCGACAACCTGCGTGACGGCGGGCCGGTGCGGCTGTCCGCGGCCATCGTCGCCAGCTGGGCCCGCTACGCCGAGGGCATCGACGAAGGCGGCCGACCGATCGACGTGGTGGACGCGCTCGCCGACACGCTCACCCCGATCGCCCGGTCCCAGCGTGACCAGCCCACCGCCTTCCTCGCCAACCGCGCGGTGTTCGGTGACCTCGTCGACCAGCCCCGCTTCCGCGAGCCCTACCTGTGGGCGCTGGATTCCCTGCACCGGCACGGCGCGCGCGCCACATTGCGGGCGCTCATCGGGGCCGACGCATGACCCTGGTCGCCGGCATCGATTCGTCGACACAGTCCTGCAAGGTGCTGATCTGCGACGCCGCGACCGGCGAAGTGCACCGCGAGGGCCGGGCCGACCACCCGCAGGGCACCGAAATCGACCCGGCGGCATGGGAATCCGCGACCCGGCAGGCGATCGCGGCGGCCGGCGGGCTGGAGGGCGTCGAGGCGGTCGCAGTCGGCGCGCAGCAACACGGGATGGTGTGCCTGGACGCGGCCGGCCAGGTGGTTCGGCCCGCGCTGCTGTGGAACGACGTGCGGTCGGCGTGGCCCGGCTCGTGGTCGGCGAGCCAACGCAGCTTGGCCACCGTGATCGCGGCCAGCGGCACGACGCCGACGGCCCGCGCCCACGCCCCCGGCCCGCCCAACTCGTCGACGAGCGCGCGCGCCGCGTCGGCCGACCGCACGTCGTTCCACAGCAGCGCGGGCCGAACCACCTGGCCGGCCGCGTCCAGGCACACCATCCCGTGTTG
>NZ_LZJX01000077.1:0-527 GCF_001667595.1 Mycobacterium sp. E2989
CTGCAGCCGCGGCAGCGCGATTCCCTCGATCTCCTCGACGGCGGCGTCCAGCAGCTCGGACTTGTTCGCAAAGTAGTTGTAGAGGCTGGCGCTGGTGACGTTCGCGGTGCGGGCGATCTCACGGATGGTGGCGCGGGAGTAGCCCGCCGTGGCCACACAACGCATGGTGGCCACGATGATTCGCTGGCGGGTGTCCTCGCCGCTGGCGCCCACCGGGCGTCCCCGCTGCGCCCGCGTCACCGTGCTCCGCCCACTCGCGTGTCCTGTCCGCCGGGCTCTCGAAGCCCGACAGCATCGAATATAATCGACTGATCGATTAGCCCGGGGGTTCGCGGAGGCAAATGAGCGTTCTGCCGTCACAGCTGGGGCGCCCGGTGGGTGCCGATGGCGAGCAGACCCGCGCGCGCGTCATCGCCGCGGCGATGCGGTGCGTGGCCGAGATGGGCTACTCCCGCACCACTATTCGCGAGATCGCGCGGGCCGCCGACATGACCAGCGGCAGCCTGTATAACTACTTTGCGAACAAG
>NZ_LZJX01000078.1:0-759 GCF_001667595.1 Mycobacterium sp. E2989
AGGAGAACAAGCCGTCCAACCCCAGCGACCCGCACGACGGGGCCTACACCGCGGCGCGGCTGGCCCGCGACGAAGGGCGTGCAGATCTCGACGATTTCGTTCGGCACGCCGTACGGCACCGTCGAGTACGAGGGCGCCACCATCCCGGTTCCCGTCGACGATCAGACGCTGAAGAAGATCTGCGAGATCACCGACGGCCAGTCGTTCCACGCCGACAGCCTGGAGTCGCTGAAGGACGTCTACGCGACCCTGCAGCGCCAGATCGGCTACGAAACCGTCAAGGGCGACGCCAGCCTGGCCTGGATGCTGCTGGGGGCCGTCGCGATGGCCGGCGCCGTCCTGGCCGGCCTGTTCCTGAACCGCCGGCTGCCCTCCTGAGCGATCAGACCGGCAGCCGCCGGTTGATCAGCAGCGCCAGCGCCGTCGCGATCAGGGCGGTGAGCACGCCCAGGCGCAACCACCCGGCACTGCCGGGACCCGGCACGGTGCGGTAGCCGATGTCCTTCTCGATGGCGTTGTAGCTCTTGGACAGCTCGTCGACGGTGCCGGCGGTGTAGGACTGCCCGCCGGACAGCTTGGCGATCATCTTCATCTGGTCCGTCGATACCGGCACCGCGACCCGCTGCCCGTCCATCTCGATCTCGCCGGTCTTGGTGCCGAACGAGATCGTCGAGATGGGCACCCCTTCGTCGCGGGCCAGCCGCGCCGCGGTGTAGGCCCCGTCGTGCGGGTCGCTGGGGTTGGACGGCTTGTTCTCGA
>NZ_LZJX01000079.1:0-79403 GCF_001667595.1 Mycobacterium sp. E2989
AAAACAGCGTCGCCTGAACGGGTTCCGGCTCCACGGGCCCCCGTGCGCGAAGCCGGAAACAGCGCACACCGCCGCCCCCGCCGCCGATCGTGGTGCCCGGCCACATCTGACGAGCGGGGTCCTTGACATCCAATCGAACTATTGTTCGAATAGTTCATGCGCTGGGCGGACCAGGCTGTCGCCGTCAACGGGGAGCCCGTCGAGGACGGAGCGTTGCCGGGGTTGCAGCGGATCGGCCTGGTCCGCAGCGTGCGCGCGCCACAGTTCGACGGCATCACCTTTCACGAGGTGCTGTGCAAGTCCGCGCTCAACAGGGTGCCGGATGCTTCGGCGCTGCCCTTCCGCTACACCGTCAACGGCTACCGCGGCTGCTCGCACGCGTGCCGCTATTGCTTCGCCCGGCCCACCCACGAATACCTGGATTTCAACTGCGGCAACGACTTTGACAGCCAGGTAATCGTCAAGACCAACGTCGTCGAGGTATTGCGCCGCGAGCTGCGCCGGCCGTCGTGGCGGCGCGAAACCGTCGCGCTGGGCACCAACACCGACCCATACCAGCGCGCCGAGGGCCGCTACGCGCTGATGCCGGGCATCATCGGCGCCCTGGCCGAATCCGGCACCCCGCTGTCGATCCTCACCAAGGGCACGCTGCTGCGCCGCGACCTGCCGTTGATTGCCGATGCGGCGCAACACGTTCCGCTATCGGTCGCCGTGTCGCTGGCGGTCGGTGACGCGGACCTGCATCGCGACGTCGAACCCGGCACGCCCACGCCCCAGGCGCGGTTGGGCCTGATCGCCGCGATCCGCGAGGCCGGGCTGGACTGCCACGTGATGGTTGCGCCGGTGCTGCCGTACCTGACCGACTCGAAAGAGCACCTCGATCGGCTGCTCGGCCAGATCGCGGCGGCCGGTGCCACCGGTGTCACGGTCTTCGGCCTGCACCTGCGCGGTTCGACCCGCGGCTGGTTCATGTCCTGGCTGGGCCGTTCGCATCCCGAGCTGGTGTCGAGCTACCGCGAGCTGTACCGGCGCGGGGCGTACCTGCCGGCCGGCTACCGCGAATTGCTGCGGGGGCGGGCCGCGCCGCTGATCGCGAAATACGGGCTGGGCGGCGGTGAGCGCTCGTTCCGGCAACCCGCACCGGCGCCCGTGGAGCCGGAACCCGTTCAGGCGACGCTGTTTTGAGCTATCCGCAGGGCTTGGTCAGCGTGAACTGGTCCACCACGGTCACCGCGCCGAACGGTCCGCTCACCGCGTAGTGCGTCGCCTTGATCGAGGTGTTGCCGCCCGGATGGCCGGGGTCCACGTCGAACGCCACGAAGCCGTAGGGGTTGTCCCGATCCCGGACGGCGGACCACGGCGCGTCCTCCACGACGTAGGTCGGCGCCTTGTGCCCGAGCCCGGGATCGAAAGCGCCGACGGCGGTCAACACGCGGCAGCGCGGCTCGGGAAACAGCAAGCCGTTCGTGGGCATGGACGTGCCACCGCCGCCGATCACGACGTGCACCGTCCCCTTGGTGGAGTCGATGACGTCGTCGCGGGTGTCCACCGGCATCGGCGTGCGGGTGTCGGTCTGCAGCGTGCCGCGCACCGGGTGCGAACGCTCGTAGTGGTGTTCGTGCCCGCACAGCACCAGGTCGACCCGGTACTGATCGAACAGCGGGAGCCATTCCTCGCGGATGCCTAGGTCGGCGCCGTTGGCGGGCGCGTCGGCGGTGGAGATCGCCGTCTGGTGCATGCACACGACCACCCAGTCGATGTTCCGATCGCGTCGCGCGGCGGCGAGTTCGGCTGCCAGCCAACGCCTTTGCTCTCCTCCTGAGTAGCCGTGCACGTAGAAATTGCCGGCGTCCTGAAACGCCACGTCGTCGTTGTTCAGGCTGATCACCCGCACCGAACCGGCGGTGAACGAGTACCACAGCCCGCGGGTCTCGGGGCTCGATCCCGAGTCCGGCACCGCGAAGTAGGTCTGATAGGCGCCGTAGCCGATTGGCCCGTTGCCCCATTCGTTCTCGTGATTGCCCGCCGCCGGCATCCACGGCCGGTAGCGCGCCGATCGGGTGTTGTTGTCGAACCAGGCCGACCAGGTGCGGATCCGGTCTTGCGCGAGGTTGGCGTAGCACAGGTCGCCGTTGACCAGATTGAACAACGGTGCCATGCGCTCGATCGCCAGGGTGGTGTCGGCGGCGGCCGGTGACCCGATGTTGTCGGTGCCGTACCGGCCGTCGGGCAATCTCGCCAGCGTCGGCGTGGACTGATCGCCGAAGCTGGTGAAGCGGAACGGCTTTCGGCCCAGCGGGGCGGTTCGGACGGTCCCCATCTGCGGCTCGGCGCCGTCGTGGACCGCGGCGTACACGTAGTCGGTGTCCGGGGTCAGGTTCGTCAGGCGCGCGTGGTTCACCCGGACTTCGGTGTTCGACCTGGCGTCGCGGTAGGTGCGGGTTTCGGCCGCCACGGTGCGCCCGAGGCCCGACGTCGGCGTGCCGAGCAGCACGCGCGGGTTGCCGACGGCGCCGACGGTGTGCCAGGACACCACCGCCTCGGTGCCGGCATTGCGGCCGAATTGCAGGTGTAGCCCGCTCACCGGCGGCGCGCCGGCGCGGCCGGGCTGATACCAGAGGCCGGGCGCGGCTGGGTGGGACCACAGCAGGGCGGCCCCGCCGCCCAGGCCCGCGCCGAGGGCGGCCGAGACAGCGCCGGTCGCCAACAACCGCCGGCGGCTGATGCCGGGGGCGGGCTGTTCGGACTCGTCGGCCACCCCTGCTTCATACCGGAGCGGCGTGAACGGCGCCGCTAGTGGCGGTGCGACTCGAGCAGCGCGGCCTGGCCGGTGGAGGGGCGGCGGCCCGCCAGCCACTCTCGGGTGGCCGCGTGCGAACGCTCGATAAGCGTTGCGCCGTGCGAGAAGTCGGCCCCGGAGATGGCGACGGGGCACAGCGGCCGGATGACCCGCAGGTCCACCGTCGGCTCGAACCGCTCGATATCGCCGGCCAGGCGATGGTTCAGGGCGAGGGTCATGGCGTGCAACGCCATGTTGACCGCCGTCTTCGGCGATTCGGGCAGGGCGCACGAGTAGCCGGTCGGCAGCACCCAGACCCGGTCGGCGCCCAGCGCGACGGCGTGCGACACCGGCGTGTTGTTCACGACACCGCCGTCCATCATGTCGCGCCCGCCGACCCGCACCGGCGGGAAGACGCCGGGAATGGCGGCGCTGGCCGCGATCGCGTCGACCGCGTTACCCGACGACAGCAGGACATCGTCGCCCGAGATCACGTCGGTGGCCACCACGTGCAGCGGGATCGGCGCGTCCTCGAGCCGGGCGAACTCCAACTTCTCGGCCAGCAGCCGGCGCAACCCGACGTTGGGCACCAGGTGCGAGCGCCGGCCCAGCATGCCCATCGCGCCCGCGATCGGGTGGGTCGGGAAGATGTCTTTTCGCGTCAGCGACCTCCACAGGTCGGCCAGCCCGAGAATCCCCTGCCGGTCGGGCCGTGAGGCGATCCACCCGCCGTTCACCGCGCCCACCGACGTCCCGACGATCAGGTCGGGCCGTTCCCCCTCGTCGGCCAGGGCGAGCAGCATCCCGACGTGGATCGCGCCGAGGCTGGCCCCGCCGGACAACACGAAGGCCGTGGGCACAGATGCATAGTAGAGACCTTTTCGCACGCATAGCCTTCTCACGCGTAGCCCCGTAACGAATTGGGTAGCGTTTTCGATATGACGAACGTGCGAATAGTGACTACCGGGGTCGCGGTGGCGACGTTTGCGGCGGCCGCGGCGGTGGCCGTCACGCCCGCGACCTCCTCTGCGGATCCCGCCGGCCACCAGGTCACCTACACCATCACCGCCACCGGCAACCTCACCGGAAACGTCCGCTACATGAACACCGATCCGCCCAGCCAGGCGGCCTTCGACG
This sequence comes from Mycobacterium sp. E2989, assembly GCF_001667595.1. Classification (NCBI taxonomy): domain Bacteria; kingdom Bacillati; phylum Actinomycetota; class Actinomycetes; order Mycobacteriales; family Mycobacteriaceae; genus Mycobacterium; species Mycobacterium sp. E2989. Next base: position 3,917 of record NZ_LZJX01000079.1, read on the forward strand.
CGAACTCGTCGCAGTTTCTGAACAGCGTGCAGACGGCGTTCGCCGCGGGCCAGCCGCTGGTGTACAACACAACGCTGGCCGACCCGAATCATTGGGCGTTCGTGAACGCGAGCGGCGGGTGTCACTGGCCGGACTGCGACTCGTCGAACACGCCGCAGATCCAGTGCCAGATCGCGGTCGACGGCCAGGTCGTGGTGACGCAGAGCGCCACCACCGGGGTCACCTGCTCGACGCGGCCCTGGTAGAGGCCGCACGGTTCATCGATGCACCCGTAGCGCGAGGAAGTACTCGTGCCGCCGGGCGCGGTCGACGGTGTAACCCACCGCCTTCGTCACGCCGTCGTGGTCGGACTCCAGCCAGCGCTCGGTGTGCTGGCGTTCGAATTCGGTCCACGACGGCACGGTGAACCTCTCGAGGACCGTGTCGGGCTGCTCCAGGCTGTGGTAGAGCCCCCAGCTGTGGCCCCCGGTCCGCAGCCGCGAGCGCCGCACCGCGCTCATCGCCCCGACGAACTCCTCGAGGGTGTCCGTCGCGACGCGATAGCGCACGGTCACCAGCACGGGCCCGTCGTTGGGGCACGGCTCGAACACGACCATGGGCATCGGCCAGGCCCGCGAGATGTCGCGGCTCAGCTTCCCGGTCTCCGGCCGCAACCCGAACGGGACGACGCTGAGCGCGGCGACGCCCAGCAACACCGCCGCCAGGGTCAGCGCCACGCCGAGCCCCTCGCGCGTGGCGATCACGCCCCAGAGATACGAGCCGATCGCCTGGGATCCCGTGAAGACCAGCAGGTACATTGCCAGCCCGCGGGCCCGCACCCAGCGCGGCAGGTGTAGCTGCGCCGCGGCGTTCAACGTCGTCAGCGTGATCAGCCAGGTCATCCCCGACAACACCAGGAACGGCGCGGCCGCGGCGAACGGCAGGAAAACGACCGCGAGCGTCGCGCCGCCGTACCCGGCCGCGCACGCCGCCAGGAGCGTGTTGGGCGGCAGCTTCTGGCGCAACGACGCGGGAACCGCGACGGCGAGCACCGCGCCAACACCGATGGCGCCCAGCGCCACGCCGTAACCGCCGGCCCCCAGGTGCCAGGTGTCGGCGGCCGTCACCGGCAGCAGCGCCAGCAGGGCGGAGGCGGGGAAGACGAAAACGGCTGCGCGCAGCAGGATTCGGCGGAAGATCGGACCGTTGATCACGTAGCCCAATCCGGTCAGGATCGCCTGGCCCAGGTGCTCCCGTTCGATGGGCGCGATCTGCTGGGGCCGCCGCCATCCCATCAAGGCGATGATGATGCCGACGAACGAGATCGCGTTGATCGCGAAGACCGCCGCCGGTCCCGTCACCGCCAGGACGATGCCGCCGATCGCGGGTCCGACCACGCGGGCGACGTTGACCGAGACGCTGGCCAACGTCGCGGCGGCGGTGATCTGCTCGCGCGGGACGACCTCGGGCTGGATCGCCTGCCAGGCCGGGGCCGTGATCGCGGAGGCGACGCCGATGGCCAGGGTGAACAGCAGCAGCGCCGTCGGGGTGAGCCGGCCGAAGTAGGTCAGCCCCGCGAGCGCCAGCGCCACCAGCACGGCGTAGGTCTGCAAAACGATCAGCAACCGCCGCTGATCGAACACGTCGGCCAGCGCGCCCGCGAACAACGCCAACACGAGCGTCGGCCCGAGGCTGGCGGTCTGGACCAGTGCCACGACGGTGGCGCTGCTGTGGCCTTCGACCAAGACCCATTGCGCCGCCACGCTTTGCATCCAGGTGCCGACGTTGGACACGAACTGCGCGACGAACAGGGCGCGGAAAACCGGATTCCGCAGCGGCGTCCAGACCGATACGTCCCCGCTGTCGGTGCGCTCCTGCGTCATGTCCGACATACGAGCCTTTCGCGTCGTGCGGCGGGGTAGAAGTCTAGGGCACCCGCCCGGCGCACGCATGACGGAGCGCCGTCAGGCGGCGAAGTGATGGAAAAGCCCTGCGGCTAGCCCAAACTGGGTGCGGCGAAGGTGTCGCACTGCTTGGGGTCGCCGGTCTGGTAGCCGACGGTGAACCAATGCTGCCGCTGCTCCGACGAGCCGTGCGTCCAGGACTCGGGATTGACCCGGCCGGTCGACTCCTTCTGGATGCGGTCGTCGCCCACCGATGACGCGGCCGACAGGGCGTCGGAGATGTCCTGGTCGCTCAGGGGCTGTAGGTAGGGCACGCCAGTGCTCTCCTGCTTGACGGTGGAGGCGTAGTGCGCCCAGATCCCGGCGTAGCAGTCCGCCTGCAACTCCGTGCGCACGCCGTTGCCGCCGGCGCCCTTCGCCCCCTGCTGGGCACGGCCCAGGACGCCCTGCAATTGCTGCACGTGGTGCCCGTATTCGTGGGCGACCACGTACTCCTGCGCGAAAGGCCCACCGCTGGAACCGAATTTGTCGACCAGCTCCTGGAAGAAGTCGGTGTCGAAGTACGCGGTCTGGTCCACCGGGCAGTAGAACGGCCCGACCGCGGTGGTGGCCGGTCCGCAGCCGGTGTCGACGGAACCGGTGAACAGCCGCACATGCGGCCGGGTGTAGCCCTGCATCAGCTGTTTCCACACCGCGTCCACGGAGTTGCCGGTGGCCACGACCCGGCACTGCACGTACTTGTTGGCGTCGGCCCCGGTCTTGCACTGGCTCAGGTCGAAGCCGGGCGCCGAGTAGCCGCCGGTGTTCTGCTGGGTGTTGAGCACGCGGCCCGGATCGACGCCCAACAACAGCGCCCCGACCAGGATGAGCAGGCCGAGGCCGCCGCCCCCGAGGGCCATCCCCATGCCGCCGCCGGACGAGGAAGCGGTGCTGGTGTCGATCTGCATTCCCTCGTTGAAGGACATGGAGCGCTCCTAACCTTGCTGGGTCGCGGGGTAGCGGGCGTCGGTGTAGCTGCGCAGGTTGCGCAGGAATCGGCGGAGCCCCAGGTTCAGCAGCGGCCCCACCACGAACATCGCCAGGCGCGCCGGGCCTGCGGGCTTCTGCGCCATGATCCACGTCAACCGGCAGCCCCCCGGGACGGCCTCGACCCGATAGTCCTCCGCGAACGCGGCCACCGACCGGGTCGAGCATTCGTTGAACCGAAAAGCCATGCGCGTGAACGGCTCCCAGGCGATGTACTCCTCATCACCGACAATGCCGCCGCGCATCTCGACGACGCGGGTGGTGCCCACCCCGCGCGGCTCGGGGCTGGTCCAGGTCACCTTGGTGATCACGCTCGCCCAGCGCGGCCAGGACTCCGCGTCGGCGAGCACCTCGAACAGCTGCTCGGGCGTGATGGCGAGGTCGACGCTGTTGCGGTACACGAAGGGCGCGCTGTCGACGAAGCCCAGGTCGACGCGCTCGCAGGGATGCATGGAATCAATCTAACCGGGGCCGTCGCTCGCCGCGGCCAGCAGCGGCACCACGACGTCGCTGATCGGCGTCGCCAGGTTGTGCGCCCGGCCCTTGCGGATGATCACCCCGTTGCGGATGTCCCATTCCATCGCGCGGCGGTTCTCCCGGTCGGTCAGGATCGAGGTGCTCATGTCCTCGGGAACGTGCCGGAACATCTCGGTCAGCTCGTCGACGATGCCGTCGGGCAGCCGGGCGCCCTCGGCCCGCGCGACGGCCAGGCATTCGGCGACGTAGCGCCGCGACAGTTCGGCGACGTCGTCGCGGCGGAACATCCCGGACCGCCGGCCGGACAGCGCCATGAACCCGGCCAGCGCGTTGGTCAGCAGCTTGCGCCAGGCCGCGGTGATGAAGTCGGAGTCGCAGTCCACCCGGCACCCGGCGCCGCGCAGCAGCTCGGCGACCTTTTGGGCGGACGGCCCACTCGGCAGCACCAGGGCGGCCTCGGTGCGCAGCCGCACCCATCCCTCGGGCTGGGTTTCGGCGGAGTACCAGACGATGCCCGGGACCACGGGCGACGACGGGCAGCGCGGTTGCACCTGCTCGACCTGCTCGACCCCGTTCTGCAGCACGGTGACGATCGTGTGCTCGTCACAGAGCCGGGCCAGCCACCCGGCCGCCGCGTCGTTCTGGGTGGCCTTGACCGCGAGCACCACGACGTCGACCGGGCCGGTAACCGAGCCGGGGTCGGTGTGCACGGGGCCGGGCACCACGATCGGATCCGCCCCGTCGGGCCGCAATTCGATGCCCTCCCGCGGGGTGTGCCCGCAGACCACCACCCGGTGTCCGGCCTTGTGCAGCAGCGCGGCGACCGTCGTGCCGACGGCGCCGGGGCCGACTAGTGCGATTCTCGTTGGGGGGTTGGTGGCAATAGGACCGAAACTACCTGCTCTAGACTGGTCACTCGTCCAAAGCCTGCTGAAAGGGAGTGTTTGTGCTGCGCAGCCACGCCGCCGGTTCGCTGAGAAGCAGCGACGCCGGGCAGCAGGTGACGTTAGCGGGCTGGGTGGCTCGCCGCCGCGACCACGGCGGCGTCATCTTCATCGACCTGCGGGACGCCTCGGGCATCGCCCAAGTGGTGTTCCGCGCCGAAGACGTGCTGGCCCAGGCGCACCGGCTGCGCGCCGAGTTCTGCGTCGCGGTGACCGGCGTCGTCGAGATCCGCCCGGAGGGCAACGCCAACCCGGAGATCGCCACCGGCGAGATCGAGGTCAACGCCGCGTCGCTGACCGTGCTCGGCGAGAGCGCGCCGCTGCCGTTCCAGCTCGACGAGCCCGCCGGCGAGGAGCTGCGGCTGAAGTACCGCTACCTGGACCTGCGCCGCGACGGCCCCGCCGCGGCAATTCGCTTGCGCTCCAACGTGAATGCCGCCGCCCGTGCGGTGTTGGCGGCCCACGACTTCGTCGAGATCGAGACACCGACGATCACCCGCTCGACGCCGGAGGGCGCGCGCGACTTTTTGGTGCCGGCCCGGCTGCACCCCGGCTCGTTCTACGCCCTGCCGCAAAGCCCGCAGCTGTTCAAGCAGCTGCTGATGGTGGCCGGCATGGAGCGCTATTACCAGATCGCCCGCTGCTACCGCGACGAGGATTTCCGCGCCGACCGCCAGCCCGAGTTCACCCAGCTCGACATGGAGATGAGCTTCGTCGACGCCGAGGACATCATCGCGATCTCCGAGGAGATTCTGTCCGCGCTGTGGGCTCTGATCGGCTACCGGATCCCGACGCCCATCCCGCGGATCAGCTACGCGGACGCGATGCGCCGCTTCGGCTCCGACAAGCCGGACATGCGGTTCGGACTGGAGCTCGTCGAGTGCACGGAGTTCTTCAAAGACACCACGTTTCGGGTGTTCCAGGCGCCCTACGTCGGTGCGGTGGTCATGCCGGGGGGTGCCTCGCAACCGCGGCGCACGCTGGACGGCTGGCAGGAGTGGGCCAAACAGCGCGGGCACCGCGGGCTGGCCTACGTGCTGATCGGGGACGAGTCTTCCGGAGGCACGCTGGGCGGCCCGGTGGCCAAGAACCTGAGCGACGCCGAACGGGACGGCCTGGCCGCGCACGTCGGGGCCAAGCCGGGGGACTGCGTCTTCTTCTCGGCCGGACCGCCGAAGTCCTCGCGCGCGCTGCTGGGGGCCGCCCGGAACGAGATCGCCGACCGGCTCGGCCTCATCGATCCCGAGGCGTGGGCGTTCGTCTGGGTCGTCGACCCGCCGCTGTTCGAGCCCGCCGACGAGGCGACCGCCGCCGGTGACGTGGCCGTCGGCTCCGGGGCGTGGACCGCGGTGCATCACGCGTTCACCTCGCCGAAGCCCGAGTACGAAGGCGTGGTCGACACCGATCCCGGCAACGTGCTGGCCGACGCCTACGACATCGTCTGCAACGGCAACGAGATCGGCGGCGGCTCGATCCGTATCCACCGCCGCGACATCCAGGAGCGGGTGTTCGCCGTGATGGGCCTGGACCACGCCGAGGCCGAGGAGAAGTTCGGATTCCTGTTGGAGGCGTTCACCTTTGGCGCGCCGCCACACGGCGGAATCGCCTTCGGCTGGGACCGGATCAACGCGCTGCTGTCCCGAGTGGACTCGATCCGCGAGGTGATCGCGTTCCCGAAGACCGGCGGCGGCGTCGACCCGCTCACCGACGCGCCCGCGCCGATCACCGCGCAGCAGCGCAAGGAGTCTGGAATAGACGCCAAACCGGAGAAGGTTGACCAGGCATGACTGATGCGCCGGCGACGATGCAGAGCGCAGCGATGAGGAGGAGCGGCGCCAATGACTGAAATCCCGGACACCCAGACCATCAACGCGTTCAACCAGGCCATCATCGACGAATTCCACGCGAACGGCGGCAAGGTCGGTGGCCAGTTCGAGGGCGCCAACCTGCTGTTGCTCACCACCACCGGCGCCAAGTCGGGCGCACAGCGGGTGTCACCGCTGGCGTACTTCGACATCGACGGCAAGCTGATCATCATCGGCTCCTTCGCCGGCGCCCCCGTCAGCCCGGCGTGGGTGCACAACCTGCGGGCCAACCCGGCGGCGCGCGTCGAGATCGGGACCGACGAATTCGCCGTCACCGCACGCGAATTGCCGTCCGACGAGCGCGACGCGCTCTTCGACAAGATCACCGCGGCCGCGCCCGGCTTCGCCGAATACCAGTCCAAGACCAGCCGGGTCATTCCGTTGTTCGAGTTGCAGCGCACCTAGGTTCGTGACCACCTCGCGGCCATCGGTTGTTCTCGCCGCCGCGCGTGCGGGCAACAAGCGGCTGCGGCAGGTGTGGTTCAACCTGGTGCAGACCGCGGTGGCCGCCGGGCTGTCCTGGTACATCGCGCACGACGTCCTGGCGCACCCGCAGCCGTTCTTCGCGCCGATCGCCGCAGCCGTGTCGTTGTCGACCAGTAACGTGCTGCGCGCGCAACGCGCCATCCAGATGATGGTCGGCGTAACCCTGGGGATCGGCCTGGGCAGCCTGGTACAGGCCGCGCTCGGCCCCGGCGCCGTGTCGATCGGCGTCGCCGCGTTCGTCGCACTCTGGGCCGCGGTGTTCATCGGCCACGGCCTCATCGGGCAGGGGATGATGTTCGCCAACCAGACCGCCGTCTCGGCGATCCTGGTGCTGGCGCTCTTCCACCTCGGCCTGGGCTGGGAACGCATCTTCGACGCGTTGCTCGGAGGCGGCGTGGCCATCGTCTTCGCGGTTCTGCTCTTCCCGGCCGATCCGTTGCAGGTGCTGCGCAACGCGCGCGTCGGGGTGCTCGGAGTCTTGCACGGGGTACTGACCCGCACCGCGGACGTCGCCGCGGGTCGCCGCGTGCCGGCACACGACTGGCCGCTTGCGATGGCCGACCGCGTGCACCAGCAGCTGGGCGCGCTCATCGAGGCCCGAACCACCGCCCGCCAGGTGGTGCGCGTCGCGCCGCGGCGCTGGCGGGCGCGCGGCGCCGTGCGCGCCGCCGATGAGCAGGCGATCCACGTAGTCGAACTCGCTGGCTCGGTGCTGCAGCTGGCCCGCGTCGTCGTCCCGGTTGTAGAGGGCCACTGCGACGGATCACCCCGCCCGGTGACCGCCGTCCTGGTCCAGCTCTCGGCGGCGACGGCACTGGCCGACTCGGACCCCGCTGGGGCGGCGGCCTACACCGCCGCGGCGCGCCGCGAAGCGTCGGCGATGCAGGCCGGCGCGCACGATCGGGCGGAGGTGGTGGTGGCCGACGTCGTCAGCGCCTGCGTCGACGACCTGCAGCGGGTGATCGACCTCCGGGAGGTGTGAGGAGCTTCAGCGGGAGTCGGCCAGAAACTCCTGGACCAACTTCCGCGGGGCCTGGGTCAGCCAGGCCTCGGTGATCAGCTCCTCGAGGTCGCGGACCGAGATCGCCGACAGATTGACCAGCACCGCCGGATAGCCGTCGAAATGCGGGGTGGTGAAATACACGGCCGGCTCGTCGGCGATCAACCCGAACTTGACGCCCTCGTCGGACACCCGCACGCCCAGGATGTCGCCGTCGGGCGGTTCCGACCCGCCGTGCGCCAGCGCCTCGCGCTCGGACGGGCGCAGCGGCCGCTCCCAGGCCAGCAACTTCTTGCCGACCCGCCAGTCATGCGGTGACGGCTCCGAGGTGAGTGCCAGCTCATTCACGATGCGGGCGACGTCGTACCACGTGGCCACAATTCGATTGTGCTCCCGGTTTGGCACGAGTGCCGCTGTATTGGCAAACGGTTTCGCGGCGCGAACGGCGCGCAACCGCCCGGGGTGTGATGTGATCAGGCTTGTGCCTGAAGCTGACGCCGGGGTCGCGCGCCGCCATCGCGTCACCCACCGCACCGAGTACCGGTACTCCGACGTCGTGACCAGCTCCTACGGGCGTGGCTTCCTCACCCCGCGCGACTCGGCACGGCAGCGCTGCATCGCCCACCAGCTGACCATTGACCCCGCGCCCGCCGACGTCTCCACCAGCGTCGACGTGTACGGCAACATCAGCTCGTATTTCCACGTCACCGAGCCGCACCACACCCTGATCGTCACCAGCGACTCCATCGTCGACGCGTATCCGCCCGCGCCGGGGCGCTACACCAGCGGCCCGGCGGTTCAGCCGTGGGAGGCCTCCCGGCCGACGGGGGGCAAGGGGGCGCTGGCCGTCGAGTTCACCTTGGACCTGATTCCGCCCGAGATCACCGACGAGATCCGCGAATACGCGGCGCCCAGTTTCGCGCCGGGGCGCCCGCTGGTCGACGTGCTGCGCGACCTCACGTCGCGAATTTTCACCGACTTCACCTACCGCTCGGGGTCCACCACGATTTCCACCGGGGTAAAAGAGGTTCTGGCGGCCCGGGAGGGGGTATGTCAGGACTTTGCACGGCTGGCAATCGCCTGCCTGCGCGCCAACGGTCTTGCAGCCAGCTACGTGTCCGGCTACCTGGCCACCGACCCGCCACCGGGGAAGGATCGAATGATCGGTATTGACGCCACCCACGCCTGGGCGGCGGTGTGGACACCGCAGGAGCCCGGCCAGTACGAATGGCTCGGGCTCGACCCCACCAATGACCAGCTGGTCGACGAGCGCTACATCATCGTCGGACGCGGCCGGGACTACGCCGACGTGCCGCCGCTGCGGGGCATCATCTACACCGATTCCGAACACAGCGTGATCGACGTCGCGGTCGACGTGGTGCCCTTCGAGGGAGATGTGCTCCATGCGTGACTTCAACTGCCCGAACTGCGGCCAGCGACTGACGTTCGAGAACTCCACCTGCTTGAATTGCGGCAGCGCGCTGGGGTTTTCGCTCGAGCAGATGGCCCTGCTGGTGATCGCCGAGGAGAACGCCAGCGAGCACGCCGGTTTCGTGGATGCCGCCGAGTACCAGCTGTGCGCCAATCTGCAACTGGCCGAATGCAATTGGCTGGTGCCCGTCAACAACCCGCGGCTGCTGTGCACGTCCTGCGCGCTGACCACCGTGCGGCCCAACGACGCCGACACCGCCGGCCTGGCCGAGTTCGCCCGCGCCGAGGCGGCCAAGCGGCGGCTGATCGCCGAGCTGCACGAGCTCAAGCTGCCGATCATCGGGCGCGACGAGGATCCCGAACAGGGATTGGCCTTCCACCTGCTGTCCAGCGCGAAGGAGAAGGTGTTCACCGGCCATGACAACGGCGTGATCACCCTGGACCTCGCCGAGGGCGACGACGTGCACCGCGAGCAGCTGCGGGTCGAGATGGAGGAGCCGTACCGCACCCTGCTCGGACACTTCCGGCACGAGATCGGCCACTACTACTTCTACCGGCTGATCGCCCCGTCCAGCGACTACCTGGCGCGCTTCAACGAGCTGTTCGGCGATCCCGACGCGGACTATCAGGAGGCGCTCGACCGCCATTACAGCGAGGGCGCACCCGAGGGCTGGCAGGAGAACTTCGTGTCCTCCTACGCCACCATGCACGCCGCCGAGGACTGGGCCGAGACGTTCGCCCACTACCTGCACATCCGCGACACCCTGGACACCTCGGCGTGGTGCGGCTTCGCGTCCGCGTCGGCGACGTTCGACCGGCCGGCGTTGGGGCCCAGTGCCTTTCAGACGATCATCGACATGTGGCTGCCGCTGTCGTGGTCGTTGAACATGGTGAACCGGTCGATGGGCCACGATGACCTGTACCCGTTCGTGTTGCCGGTCGCGGTGCTGGAGAAGATGAAGTTCATCTACACCGTGATCGACGAGATGACCTCCGACGCGCGCGGGCCCGCAGCCATCGCGGGTTAGGCTGGGCGATGTGCTTTTCCATCATCGCCGATCTGGTGGTGGGGACCGCCCTCGTGCCGGTCGCGGTGGCGAGCCTGCGCGAGGTGAAGCACTGGCGTGAGGTGCCTTTCGCCTCGCTGCCGGCGGTGTTCTCGGTCCACCAGTTTCTCGAGGCGGCGGTGTGGCCGAATCGCTTTGTCTCCGCCGGAATGGCCGACTTCGCAATGCACGCCTACGTGTTCATCGCGCTGCCCGTGCTTCCTTTACTGCTCCCGCTGGCGATCCTGATGCTCGAGCCGCGCGGCGCGCGGCTACGGGTGGCTCCCTTCGCGGTGCTCGGTGCGGTGGTGTCGGCCTACCTCGCATTCGTCGTCCTCGCCAAACCGGTCGGGGTGACGAGGTGCCCGCACGTGCTGGAATACCAGACCGCCTCCCGCGACAGTTATCTGTGGGCGGTGCTCTACATCATCGCCGTCATCGGGCCGGCCCTGATGTCGGGCTATCGCTCCATTGTGGTGTTCGGTTTGGCAAACCTGGTGGGGCTGGTCCTGGTCGCGGTGCTCTACCTGCAGGCGTTCGCGTCGCTATGGTGCATCTACGCCGCCGTGATGTCGGTCCTGGTGCTGGTGCACATGGTGCGCCGGCGCCGAATGCCCGATCCGCACCGATACCGGGGTGTCGGCCCGGACCGGGCGGTGCCCGTTCGCTCTTGAAATCCCTTGTGTCACTTTAGCTTCAAGCGTCACAAGTCGGCCGTTTTTGTCGGTGGGGGTTTTTAGAGTTTGAGGCATGGACGCCAGTCGTGAGGAGATCGTCGAGGTTTTCGACGCGCTCGACGGCGACGTGGACCGCCTGTGCGCGTTGTCTTTTGACGTGCTCACCACCCCCGAACGGTTGCGCGCCTTGGAGTGCCTGGAGCGCGCGTACCGCAGGCTGCGTACCCCCCACCACGCGTTGATCAACCAGCTCGATGCGCAGGCCAGTCCCGAAGAGTTGGGTGGCTCGTTGCGCTCGGGTCTGGCCGACCGGTTGCGTATCACCAAGGCCGACGCCGCCCGGCGCATTGAGGAAGCCCGCGATCTCGGGCAGCGCCGGGCGCTGACCGGCGAACCGTTGCCGCCGAAATTGAGCGCGACCGCGGCCGGCCAACGCGCGGGACTGATCGGCGACGCGCACGTCAACGTGATCCGCGGCTTCCTGGCCCACCTGCCGGCCGAGGTCGACGCGTTGACCCGCCAGGCCGCCGAAGCCGATCTGGCCGCCAAGGCCGGCGGGTATCGGCCCGACGAGTTGGCCAAATACGCCCGGCGGGTGATGGACTGGCTGCACCCCGATGGGGATTTCAGCGACGCCGAGCGGGCCCGCAAGCGCGGAATCACATTGGGCAAGCAGGACTTCGACGGTATGTCGCGCCTCAGCGGCCTGGTGGCGCCCGAGCTGCGGGCCGCGATCGAGGCCATGTTGGCCAAGCTGGCCGCCCCCGGGGCGTGCAATCCCGACGACGAGACCCCGGTGGTCGATGCCACCCCCGATGAGGATGCGGTGCGCCGCGACACTCGCAGTCAGGCGCAACGCAACCACGACGCATTCCTGGCCGCCCTACGCGGCCTGTTGGCGTCGGGGAATCTGGGTCAGCACAACGGGCTGCCCGTGTCGATCGTGGTGACCACCACCTTGCAGGACCTCGAGGCCGCCGCCGGCAAGGCCCTGACCGCCGGCGGCACGCTGGTGCCGATGTCGGATGTGATCCGCTGGGCCGGTCACGCGCACCATTATCTGGCGATCTTCGACAAGGGCCGGTCACTGGCGCTGCATCACACCAAACGGCTGGCGTCCCCCGCACAGCGAATCATGTTGTACGCCAAGGATCGTGGCTGCACGCGGCCGGGCTGTGATGCGCCGGCCTACCACAGCCAAGTCCACCACGTCCGCGGCTGGACCACCACCCACCGCACCGACATCGACGACCTCACCCTGGCCTGCGGCCCGGACAACCGGCTCGCCGAAAAGGGCTGGACCACAAGGACCAACGCCCGAGGCGAAACCGAATGGCTACCCCCGGCACACCTGGACCGCGGCCAACCCCGAACCAACAGCTTTCACCATCCCGAGAGATTCCTCCGCGACACCGACGACGACGAACCCGTTTGACGTAAAGGGATCTTCATCGCGGCGACCCGCTTCGCCCGGCTGCGCCGCGCCAGAGATCGCCGCTGCGCCTGATGGCGGCGACCCGCTTCGCTCGGCTGCGCCGCGCTCGCGATCGCCGCTGGCCTGATGGCGGCGACCCGCTTCGCCCGGCTGCGCCACGCTCGCGATCGCCGCTGCGCCCGATGGCGGCGACCCGCTTCGCCCGGCTGCGCCGCGCTCGCGATCGCCGCTAAGCCGGCATCACCCGCCGAACGTCCGGTCCCCAGAGCGGCTGCACCGCGGGCAGGGCCAGCTGCGTGGTGGTGATGACGTCGGCCAGTTCGCGCAACTGCGCGTGCACCGAACCGAGCAGATCAGACAGCTCGGCGCGCAGCCCGTCGGCACTGACGGCCTCCAGTTCGCCGGGATGCGAGCGGCGCAGCAGCGTGCCGATCTCGTCCACCAGCCGCTCCGGGCGCGACGACCCCGACGCGCCTGGCAGGTCCTTGAGGTTGGCCCGCAATCGCTCCACCTGATACAGCAACGACCGCGGGTTCTGCGCGTCGAACAGCATCAGCTCGGTCACCGCGGCGACGCTGACCTTGCCCACAGTGCGGCGCCGGTAGATGACCGAGGACTCGCACGCCACCAGCGTCGCCTCGATGATCATCTGTTCGGCGGCCGCGCGCCGGACCGCGATCAGCGTTTCCCGCAGCAGCGCCGTCAACCAGAGCCCACGTTCGATGCGCTTGCCGATGTCCATCATCGTCCAGCCCACGTCGCGCACCATCGACTCGCCGGCCACCCCGGCCAGGGTCAGCATCCCGGAGAGCGTCTGCACCTGGGCCGATGCCAGCAGCGCGTCGGCCTCGGCCAGCGAGTCCGGCGGCTCGCGCCGCTGGGCCAGCGCGCGCTCCACCCCGGCCAGCACCATCCAGGTGTCGTTGGACATCTGGTCGCGCACCGCCCTGGCCGCGAGCGCCAGGCCCTCCACCGACTGCACCAGGGACCCGGACCGGTCCGGGTCCACCGTCAAAGACCACAACGTCGAAGGGGCGACGGCGATCATCTCCGCCCCATCAACCGGACCGCCGTCGACCGCGGCGTCGGTCCCGGTGATCCGGCCCAGCGCGGCCAACAGCACCGGCACGCACTCGCTTTCCTCGGTGTGCTGCTGATGCCGGTAGACGTGGAACCTGTCCCGGGTGACCAACAGCAGCCGCGCCATGTTCTCCGCGCGCTCGCCGTACCGGCCGATCCAGAACAGGTCGGACAGCACGCGCGGCGAGCTGACGCCCCAGGTGCCCGCGGCCGTCTTCGCCGGGGGCGGCGGCGCTGGCAGGCTCACGGCCTCGGCCCGCGCGCGCTCCGTCGGACGCACCCAAACATCCTTCGCCGCAACGGTTTCCAGCGTGTATGCGGCCGGCCCAGGCGCCAGCACGTAGCCGACGCCGCCGATCATTGGGGCGTACCCGCTGCGCTGGGCCACGTTGAACAACCGGATGCCGACGCCGGCCGATGACAGCACCCCGGCGTGGTCGGTGGGCGCCGACGAGAACTGCGGCAGCTCCTGACCGATCCACTGCCACGGCATCTTCTCGATGCGCCCGGCCAACTGCGCCAACTCATAGGACGAAAGGGTGGGCCCGACAAGGGTTTTCCCGCCGACGGTTGACTTCACCAGCAGCGATGACAGGTTCGCCAGCAGGTGCGAGCGTTCGGCGTCGATGCCGCCCCAGTAGACCGGCGCCGTCTGCAGCAGCGGGGCCTCGGCGAGCAGATGCTCGGACAGCTGCGGCAGGAACCGCAGCAGCCCAGGGTTTTCCAGGATTCCACTGCCCAGCGTGTTGACCACGGTCACGGTCCCGCGGCGCGACGCCTCCACCAGACCGGCCACCCCGAGCCGGGAGTCGGCGCGCAGATCCAGCGGGTCGGTGTAATCGGCGTCCACCCGGCGCAACACCACGTCCACTCGTTTCAGCGTGCCCAGCGAGCGCATCCACATCTTGCCGTCGCGCACCACCAGGTCCGCGCTCTCCACCAACGGGAAGCCCAGCAGCGTCGCCAGATACGCCTGATCGAAGGCGGTTTCGGAGAAGATGCCCGGGCTGAGCACCACCACCACCGGATCCTGCGCGTCGTCGGGCGCGGCGTCGATCAGCGCCAGGCGCAACGCCTGGGCGAACGGCGTCGTCGGGCGCGGGGCGATCCTCTCGTACAGGTCCGGAATCGAGTGCGCGACCACGCGCCGGTCGGCCAGCGCGTAACCGGCGCCCGACGGCGCCTGCGTCCAGTCGGCGTTCACCCGGAAGGTGCCGTCGGGCAGCCGGCTGACGTCGCAGGCGTGCAGGAAAAGCTGGTGATGCCCGGGCACTTCGATGCCGTTGGCGGCGCGCACGTAACCGGGATGGGCGAACAGCAACTCCGGCGGCAGCACGCCTTCGATGAGCAGGCTGCGCGGCCCGTACAGGTCGGCGAGCACGGCGTCGAGCAGCCGCGACCGCTGCACCAGCCCGGCCTCCAGCGCCTCCCATTCCGCGGCGGACAGCACGATCGGCAGGGTGTCCAGGATCCACGGCCGCGGCTCGAGCCCGTGCCCGCCGGGTTCGACGTCGGTGTAGGTGATGCCGTCGCTGTCGATCAGGCTGCGCACCACCGAGCGGAGCCGGTCCAGCCCCGGCCGGCCCCGTTCGGCGATGGTGTCGGCCAGCTCGGACCAGGCCGGCCGCACGTTGCCGTCCTGGTCGACGAATTCGTCGTAGCCGGCCGCCGGCCCGTGCCGAAGATCGAAGAGCGCCTCTTGGGCGCGCGCGGCCCGGTAGCCGGCCAGCAGGCGGTCGGCGTCGTAGCGGTCTTCGTGACGGCCACCAGCGGCCGCCGCGGGTGCGCCGGTGCCGAATGTCATGTCCGCAAACGCCATTACCGCGAAACGGTACGCACGCGACGCAGGTCGAGGATGCCCGGCGCGCCGATGTCGGTGAAGATGCGCGCCTGTTTTTCCCGGATGTCGGACAGGTCGAGCTTGCCGGGGGTGAAGCCGGTGGCCTCGAAGCGGCGGGCGCGGCGCGCCTCGGCCTCGACCGCGTTGACGGGCGGCTCGTCGTAGGCCCGCCCGCCGGGATGCGCGACGTGATAGGTGCAGCCGCCGCGCGAGGTGCCCGTCGTCAGGTCGACAAGCTCGAACTGCAGCGGCACGTCGGTGCTGATCGTCGGGTGCAGCGCGCTCGGCGGCTGCCAGGCCTTGAACCGCACCCCGCCCACGTGGATGTCGGGGTTGTCGGTCGCCAGCAGCGGCACCGGGTAGCCGTTGACCAACACCACGTAGCGGTGCCGGTCGGCGCCGATGATGCGGATCTGGATGCGCTCGACCGACGAGTCGACGTAGCGGGCGGTGCCGGTGGCGGTGGCCTCCTCGCCGAGGGTGTTCCACGGCTCGATCGCCCCGCGCAGCTCGATCTCCACGCCGTCGAACACCGCGGTGCCGATGCGCGGGAAGCGGAATTCGGTGAAGGGATCCAGCCAGCTGGTCTCGAACGCGATGCCGTGCGCGCGCAGGTCGGCGGCGACGTCAGCGATGTCGTGAATGAGGAAGTGCGGCAGCAGGTATCGTCCATGCAGATTGGCGCCGTGCCGGATCAGCGGGGCGCGCAGCGGCTCGTCCCAGAACCACGCCACCAGCGAGCGCACCAGCAGCGACTGCACCATCGCCATGCGCAGGTGCGGCGGCATCTCGAACCCGCGCAGCTCCAGCAGGCCGAGCCGGCCGCGGGGGCTGTCGGGGCTGTACAGCTTGTCGATGCAGAACTCGGCGCGGTGGGTGTTGCCGGTGATGTCGGTCAGCAGGTGGCGCAGCGCCCGGTCGATCATCCAGGGCCGGGGGGCGTTGCCGCCGAAAGGACCGGCCAGCCGGGCGATCTCGGCGAACGCGATCTCGAGTTCGTAGAGCGCCTCGGCGCGGCCCTCGTCGACCCGGGGGGCCTGCGAGGTGGTGCCGACGAACCGGCCGGCGAACAGATACGACAGCGACGGGTGCCGCTGCCAGTACGTCAGCAGCGAGACCAACAGGTCCGGCCGCCGCAGCAGCGGCGAGTCCGCGGGCGTAACGCCGCCGAGGGTGATGTGGTTGCCGCCACCCGTGCCGCCGTGGGTGCCGTCGACGTCGAAGGACTCGGTGGAAAGCCGCGCCAATCGCGCCTGCTCGTAAAGGGTTTCGAGCTGCTGGCGCTGCTCGGCGAAGCTGGCGCTGGGCGCGACGTTGACCTCGATGACGCCGGGGTCGGGGGTGATGGTGGTCGAGCGCAGCCGCGGGTCCGGCGGCGGGTCGTAGCCCTCGATCACCACCGGGCAGTCGGCCTTGGCCGCGGCCGCCTCGACACGGGCGATGAGATCGACGAAGTGATCCAGCGCCTCGCTGGGCGGCATGAAAATGTAGAGCAGCCCGTCGCGAACCTCGGCGACCATCGCGGTGGGCGGCGCCGAGTCGGGGTCCTCCACCACCGCCGCGCCCGACTCCGTCGACAACGCGTCCCCGGCGGTCTGGGGATCGGCGTCGAACGTCGGCCGCGGCGGCCGCCAGCTGATGGAATCCAGCGGCAGCCGCAGCCCCGCCGGAGAATCGCCGTGCAGCAACACGATTCGGCCGCGGCGCAGCCGCCAGTCGGCGCTGGCCCAGCCCAGGCCGTCGTCGCGGCGGTGCAGGGGCAACACGAAAGCCGCTGGGGCCGTGACGGATTCGTCGAGTCGTGCCAACAGGGCGGCGCGGTCGGCGGGGGAGTCGCGGTCGAGATCGTCGGCCGGATGCACCGGCTCACCCTCGGGCTGGCGCACCTTGTCCGCCAGCCGGTGCAGCGGGTCCTCGTAGGCGGCCCGCACCTGGGTGAGCGGCAGTCCCAGACCGTCGGCGACCCCGGCGAGCACGTGATACGCCGCCTCCTCGTCGACGGGGGCCGGCCGGTCGCCCCAGGGGTCGGCCAGCAGCGCGTCGTCGGTCCACAGCGGGCGCCCGTCGGTGCGCCAGTACAACGCAATCTGCCAGCGCGGCAACGGTTCTCCCGGATACCAGCGGCCCTGTCCGCGCTGAATCAACCCGTCCGGCGCCCACGCCTGTTTCAGGCGCGCCGCCAGGTCGGAGGCGCGCTGGCGCTTGTGCGGGCCGTCGGCCGCCGTGGTCCACTCCTCGGCCACCTGATTGTCGACGGAGACGAAGGTCGGCTCACCGCCGATGGTCAGCCGCACGTCGGCGGCGGCCAGTCGCTCGTCGACGCGCTGCCCGACCTCACAGATCGTTTCCCAGGCGGCGTCGGTGTAGGGCAGGGTGACGCGGGGGTCCTCGTGGATGCGGGTGACGGTGTTGGAGAACTCCAGCACCGATTCGCACGGTTCGGTGCCGCCGCTGATCGGCGCCGCGGACGCCGGGTGTGGGGTGGCCGCCAACGGGATGTGGCCCTCGCCGGCGAACAAACCCGAGGTCGGGTCCAACCCGATCCACCCCGCGCCGGGGATGTACACCTCGGTCCAGGCGTGCAGGTCGGTGAAGTCGGCGGCGGGCCCCGACGGCCCGTCGAGCGCCTCCACGTCGGAGGCCAGCTGCACCAGATACCCGGAGACGAAGCGCGCGGCCAGCCCCAGCTGGCGCAGGATCGACACCAACAACCACGCCGAATCGCGGCACGAGCCGACCCCGGTGCGCAGCGTGTGGTCCGGCGTCTGGACGCCGGGCTCCATCCGCACGCTGTAGGCGACGTCGGCGTTGACGGCGTGGTTGAGGGCGACCAGCAGGTCGATGGTGCGCGTGCCCTCGCCCACCGAGAAGTTCTCCACCCACGCCCGCGTGAGCTTGCCCGGGCCCGACCCGTCGCCCTCTTCGTCGATCGGCCGCAGGTAGGGCTCGAGGTCGGCGGCCAGCTCCTTGGGGTAGATCAGCTCGGCCCGTCCATTGGAGGGGGCCCAGATCTCGGCCCAGTCCTCGATGAAGAAGTCGAACGGGTTGATCACCTTGAGGTCGGCGATCAAGCCGACCGTAATGGTCAGACGCCGGGTCGGATTCGGAAACACAAGGCGCGCAAGGAAATTGCCGACGGCGTCCTGTTGCCAGTTGATGAAGTGCTCCTCGGGCTCGATGCGCAGCGAGTACGCCTCGAGCGGCGTGCGGCAGTGGGGCGCCGGGCGCAGCCGCACGACGTGCGGATACACCCGGACCGCCCGGTCAAAGGTGTAGCTGGTGCGGTGCTCCAGCGCGACTTTGATGCTCATAACAAGGTGATCTCATCACAAGCGGCACAAGGCCGCAGCGCACCGCAGCCAGCGCTTACCGCGCTGTAACTTCGGACGCTGACCGGCGCTTATGCCGGCTGCGGCCCCGGCGGCGGGCCCGGTTGGTACCCGGGCTGCTGCGGCGAGACGACCTGGCCGCCCGTCAACTTGCGGTAGGCGTAGGTCAGGATGAGCCCGTCGAGCGGGGCGGTGACCAGCAGGCCGAGGCCGCACGTCACGACGCCGGCCAGGATCAACGCAAACACCACGAGCCACACCAGCAGCGCGTTGGCGAAGTTCGACCCCACCAGCGAGAAGCTGGAGGTGAAGCCGCCGATGGCCGACTCGGAGCGATCGACCACGAACAGGATGGTGAACTGCACGAAAAGGCTCAGCACCAGACCCGGAACGAAGCACAGGGAATAGCCGATCGATGTGAGCACGCCGATGATCAGCGCAGCCAGAAACGCCATTCCCAGATTGCGCGGCTTGAAGAACGAGCCGATGGTCACGGGGCGCCCATCGGCGAGATCCAGGCAGCCGGACAGGAAGCCGGCCTGGGCGAAGGCCGTCACGAGGTAGGTCAGCAGCGTGCCGAGGATGAACACGCCCAGCCCGGGCCCGGTGAGGTTCGTCGTGAAGTAGAAGCCGTAGTTGTCGGTGGTCGTCGTGCCCGGCGACATGTTCTGGCCCGCGAAGCTCACCCCGGAGGCCACCGCGAACAGCAGGCCATAGACGAGCGCCGGCACGATCAGCGTCAGGGCGTTCTTGGTGAAGGTGTTCCAGGCCCAGCTGACGGCCTCGCCGATGCTGAACGCGGGCGTGGTCGGCGCCCCGTAGCCCGGCTGGGGGTAGCCACCGTAGCCGGGCGGGGGCGGCGGCGTGCCGTAGCTCGGCGGTGCGCCGTAGCCGGGGGGTGTGCCGTAGCCAGGCGGCGGTGTGCCGTAGCCGGGCGGCGGTGTGCCGTAGCCGGGCGCCTGCGGTGGCGGTGCGCCATATCCGGACGGCGGTGCGCCATATCCGGACGGCGGTGCGCCGTAACCGGGGGGCGGTGGATAGCCCGGGGGATTCTGCTCGCTCCCGTGGGGATCGGCCGGGGTGCCTGGATATTCGGGAGGCTGGCTCATGTCCGTCCTAGCTGTTGACTCAACCTGTGGGCACGCGCACACGGGAACTTAGCAAAGATGAGTCCTCAGTGCCCGGCTTCGCCTGTCGTGGTATGCCTGAAGCCGTGTCCGACGGTCTTTTTGACCTGCCCGGCGCGGCGCCGGCGAGTGACCACGGCCTGGGCGTGTCGGCCGGCGCGCCCCTGGCGGTGCGCATGCGGCCGGCCTCGCTGGACGAGGTGGTCGGGCAGGACCACCTGCTGGCGTCCGGATCGCCGCTGCGCCGCCTGGTCGAGGGCTCGGGCGTGGCGTCGGCCATCCTCTACGGCCCGCCCGGCAGCGGCAAGACCACGCTGGCCGCGCTGATCTCCCAGGCGACCGGCCGCCGGTTCGAGGCGCTGTCGGCGCTGTCGGCCGGGGTCAAGGACGTGCGCGCGGTCATCGAAAACGCGCGGAAGGCGCTCCTGCGCGGCGAGCAGACGGTGCTGTTCATCGACGAGGTGCACCGGTTCTCCAAGACCCAGCAGGACGCCCTGCTGTCGGCCGTGGAGAACCGGGTGGTGCTGCTGGTGGCGGCGACCACCGAGAACCCGTCGTTTTCGGTGGTGGCGCCGCTGTTGTCCCGGTCGCTGATCCTGCAGCTGCGGCCGCTGGGCGCCGACGACATCCGCACCGTGGTGCAGCGCGCGATCGACGATCCCCGCGGCTTGGGCGGCGGGGTCGCGGTGACGCCGGACGCCGTCGAGCTGCTGGTGCGACTGGCCGCCGGCGACGCGCGGCGGGCGCTGACCGCATTGGAGGTGGCCTCCGAGGCGACCGATTCCGTGGGCGTCGAGACCATCGAGCAGTCGCTGGACAAGGCCGCGGTGCGCTACGACCGCGACGGCGACCAGCACTACGACGTCATCAGCGCGTTCATCAAGTCGGTGCGCGGCTCCGACGTCGACGCGGCGCTGCACTACCTGGCCCGCATGCTCGTCGCTGGGGAGGACCCCCGCTTCGTCGCGCGCCGGCTGATGATCCTGGCCAGCGAGGACATCGGCATGGCCGACCCGAGCGCGCTGCAGGTCGCGGTGGCGGCCGCGCAGACGGTGGCGCTCATCGGCATGCCCGAGGCGCAGCTGACGCTGGCGCACGCGACCATCCACCTGGCCACCGCGCCCAAGTCGAACTCCGTCACCACCGCGCTGGCCGCGGCCATGGACGACATCAAGGCGGGCAAGGCGGGCCTGGTGCCGCCCCACCTGCGCGACGGGCACTACTCCGGCGCGGCCGCGCTGGGCCACGCCCAGGGCTACCGGTATTCCCACGACCAGCCAGATGGCGTTGCGGCGCAACAATATCCACCCGACGAGCTGGTGGGCACCGACTACTACCGGCCGACCGGTCGCGGCGCCGAGCGGGAGCTGGCCGGGCGGCTGGAACGGCTGCGCGCGATCATCCGCGGGAAGCGAGGACGGGCATGAAGACCTTCACCGACGAGGAGATGGGCCGGCTGCTGGCCACCACCAAGGATTACAGCGTCGTCATCCTCAAGCGCGGCCCCAGGTTCGGCGACGAGTCGTCGCCGGGGCTCATCTGGGAACACGGGCGGCGCAACTTCGGCCTGCGCGACGACGGCGTGCTGGCGGTGGTGCTGCCCGTCGCCGACGAGTCCGATGTGTGCGGCATCGGGGTGTTCGCCGCCACGGTCGACGACACCGCCGCGATCATGGCCGACGACCCCGGCGTCGCCGCGGGCGTGTTCACCTATCAGGTGCACCCGTGCCGGGGATTCCCGGGCGACGCGCTGCCCTGAACGCGCCGCCCTGAGCGCGCCGAGCGTCACGCCAGCGTGGCGTTGAGCCGCCGCCGCCACGCTGGCGTGACGCTCGCGAGCGCGCGAGCGACGTGAGCGCGCCGCTATACCAGCTCGGGCACCCGCAGGTGGGCGATCGCCAGCTCGAACTCGGCGACGTCGATCACCTCGGCGCCAAGCTCCCGGACGCGCCTGCTGCGCAACTCGCTCGCCCGGTCGCTGTTGCGGGCCATCGCGTCCATCGAGTCGAACGTGGAGCAGGCCACCGCCCGCCGGCACGCGGGGTGGTCGACCAGCAGGCTGGCGCTGCAGAACCCGTCGAGTTCCTCGAGCTCGGGCAGCACGGAGGAGCGATAGAAGTCCAGCGACCGGTTGAGCTGATCCGGCACCACCTTGAGCCAGGTAGCCCGCACGCACGCCCCCTGACGGGACGGGTGGTCGCGGTGCAGCAAAGCGATGTCCCACTCCTCGACGCGGGCGCTGCCGTCGAACATCAGCGCGGCCCGGTCACGGATTGGGGCGACCCGTTCGGCGCTGGCCCGCATGGCCTCGATGCCGTCCCACGAGCTGGTGGCGATGCAGGTTCCGGACTGCCGGTCGACCAACAGTGACAGCCCGACGCACCCGTCGATCTCGGTGAGGGCCGGCATCACGACATCGCGCATATGCGCGATTCCGATGTCCACCGACAAGGGTTGCGCCTGAATGGTGGTAGAGCGTGCGTACACGGCCGACCCTCCTCTGTCGAGGGCAGCGCCCCGGTGGCGCCACCGGTCTCACCAGTTACCTTCCTCCTGCGCGCCGCACGCCGCAATGCCCGGATGTGGCGGCGCTCACAAACGATTGGCCGGCCTTGAGCGGCCCCCGCGGGTGCGCCGTAGGCTGGTCGGGATGCATACCGACGTGCTGGACGTGGACACCTCGCGCCGCCGCATCGTCGATCTGACCGAGGCGGTGCGGGGCTTCTGCTGGTCGCGGGGCGATGGGCTGTGCAACGTTTTCGTCCCGCACGCGACGGCGGGCGTCGCCATCATCGAGACCGGCGCCGGTTCCGACGACGACCTGATCGAAACGCTGGAACGGCTGCTGCCGCGCGACGACCGATACCGGCACTCGCACGGCTCCCCGGGCCACGGCGCCGACCACGTGATGCCGGCGCTGGTCGCGCCCTCGGTGACGGTGCCGGTCTCCGGCGGCGAGCCGATGCTGGGCACCTGGCAAAGCATCGTGCTGGTCGACCTGAACCGCGACAACGCGCAGCGCTCGGTGCGGCTGAGCTTTGTGGAGGGCTAGCGGCCCGATAGCCCGGCCACGCCAGCGAATAGGCTGGAACAATCCTCGACGCAACCAGGCCACAGGAAGAAGCGGACTCAACAGTGCAGACACACGAGATCAGGAAGAGGTTTCTTGATCACTTCGTGAAGGCGGGCCACACCGAGGTGCCGAGCGCCTCGGTGATCCTCGACGACCCCAATCTGCTGTTCGTCAACGCCGGCATGGTCCAGTTCGTGCCCTACTTCCTGGGGGCGCGCACCCCGCCGTACCCGACGGCCACCAGCATCCAAAAGTGCATCCGCACGCCGGACATCGACGAGGTGGGCATCACCACCCGGCACAACACCTTCTTCCAGATGGCCGGCAACTTCTCGTTCGGCGATTACTTCAAGCGGCGCGCCATCGAGCTGGCGTGGACGCTGCTGACCAACGCCGTGTCCGAGGGCGGCTACGGGCTGGATCCCGAAAGAATCTGGACGACGGTCTATTTCGACGACGACGAGGCCGTGCAGCTGTGGCACGAGATCGCCGGGCTGCCGGTCGAGCGGATCCAGCGCCGCGGCATGGAGGACAACTACTGGTCCATGGGGATCCCCGGGCCGTGTGGCCCGTCGTCGGAGATCTACTACGACCGCGGGGAGGAGTTCGGGGTCGGCGGCGGCCCGGTGGCCAACGAGGACCGCTTCATCGAGATCTGGAACCTCGTGTTCATGCAGAACGAACGCGGCGAGGGCACCGGCAAAACCGACTTCGAGATCCTGGGGCCGTTGCCCCGCAAGAACATTGACACCGGCATGGGCGTCGAGCGGGTCGCGTTCATCCTGCAGGGCGTGCACAACGTCTACGAGACCGACCTGCTGCGGCCCGTTATCGACACGGTGGCCACCCGGGCGCCCCGCGGCTACGACGTCGGCAACCACGAAGACGATGTGCGCTACCGCGTGATCGCCGACCACAGCCGCACCGCGGCGATCCTGATCGGCGACGGCGTCACCCCCGGCAACGACGGCCGCGGATACGTGCTGCGCCGGTTGCTGCGCCGGGTGATCCGGTCGGCCAAGCTGCTCGACATCGAGGGCCCCATCGTCGGCGACCTGATGAGCACCGTGCGCGACGCGATGGGGCCGTCGTACCCCGAACTGGTCGACGATTTCGACCGGATCAGGCGCATCGCCGTCGCCGAGGAGACCGCCTTCAACCGCACGCTGGTGGCCGGATCCAAGCTGTTCGACGAGGTGGCCGGCACCACCAAAGCGGCTGGGGCGAAATCGATCTCGGGCTCTGACGCCTTCACGCTGCACGACACGTACGGCTTCCCGATCGAACTGACCCTGGAGATGGCCGCCGAGGCCGGCCTGCAGGTCGACGAGATCGGCTTCCGGGAGCTGATGGCCGAACAACGCCGCCGCGCCAAGGCGGACGCCGCGGCCCGCAAGCACGCGCACGCCGACCTGAGCGCCTACCGGGAACTGGTCGACGCCGGGCCCACCGAATTCACCGGTTTCGACGAATTGTCCTCCGAGGCACGGATTCTCGGCATCTTTGTCGACGGCAAGCGGGTGCCGGTGGTTGCCCACGGCACCGACGGGGCCCAACAGGTCGAGCTAGTGCTGGACCGCACCCCGCTCTACGCCGAGTCCGGCGGCCAGATCGCCGACGAGGGCACGATCAGCGGGACGGGCACCGGCGAGAGCGCCCGCGCGGCGGTCACCGACGTGCAGAAGATCGCCAAAACCCTGTGGGTGCACCGGGTCAACGTCGAATCCGGCGAATTCGTCGAGGGAGACACCGTGGTGGCCGCGGTCGACCCGGAGTGGCGCCGCGGCGCCACCCAGGGGCACTCGGGCACCCACATGGTGCACGCCGCGCTGCGACAGGTGCTGGGGCCCAACGCCGTTCAGGCGGGATCGTTGAACCGCCCCGGCTACCTGCGTTTCGACTTCAACTGGCAGGGCGCGCTGTCCGACGAGCAGCGCACCCAGGTCGAGGAGGTCACCAACCAGGCCGTGCAGGCCGACTTCGAGGTGCACACGTTTACCGAGCAGCTGGAGAAGGCCAAGGCGATGGGCGCCATGGCGATGTTCGGCGAGGCCTACCCCGACCGGGTGCGGGTGGTGGAGATCGGCGGGCCGTTCTCGCTGGAGCTGTGCGGGGGAACGCACGTGCACAACTCGGCCCAGATCGGGCCGGTGACCATCCTGGGCGAATCGTCGGTCGGTTCGGGGGTCCGCCGGGTCGAGGCCTACGTCGGGCTTGATTCGTTCCGCCACCTGGCCAAGGAGCGCGCGCTGATGGCCGGGCTGGCGTCGTCGCTGAAGGTGCCGTCCGAAGAGGTGCCGGCGCGGGTGGCCGGCCTGGTGGAGCGGCTCAAGGCCGCCGAGAAGGAACTCGAACGCGTGCGGCTGGCCGGCGCGCGGGCCGCCGCGACCAACGCCGCGGCCGGCGCGGAGCGGATCGGTAACGTCCGTGTGGTGGCGCAACGCATGTCGGCGGGGATGACGGCCGGTGACCTGCGTTCCCTGGTAGGCGACATTCGCGGCAAGTTGGGCAGCGAGCCCGCCGTGGTGGCGCTGATCGCGGAGGGGGAGGGCGGCAGCGTGCCGTACGCGGTCGCCGCGAATCCGGCCGCCCAGGACCTGGGGATCCGCGCCAACGACCTGATCAAGCAGCTGGCCGCGACGGTCGACGGCCGCGGCGGCGGCAAGCCCGACCTGGCGCAGGGGTCCGGCAAGGATCCGAGCCGCATCGACGCGGCGCTCGAGGCGATCCGCTCCGAGATAGCGCGGGTCGGTTGAGTGGTCCCCACCCAGCATCGCGCGCCCGACCGGCCCGGCGACCCCGATCAGGATCCGGGGCGGGGGCGACGGCTCGGCATCGACGTCGGCAGCGTGCGCATCGGCGTGGCCTGCAGCGACCCCGACGGCATCCTGGCGACCCCGGTCGAGACCGTGCGCCGCGACCGCTCCGGCAAACACGTGCGGCGGCTGGCCGAGCTGGTCGCGGAGCTCGGGGCCGTCGAGGTGGTCGTCGGGTTGCCGCGGACGCTGGCCGACCGGACCGGGCCGTCGGCGATCGACGCGATCGGGTTGGCCGACGAGCTGTCCCAGCGGATCGCCCCCACGCCGGTGCGGCTGGCCGACGAGCGCCTGACCACGGTCAGCGCGCAGCGATCGCTGCGCGCCGCGGGCGTCAGCGCCCGGGAACAGCGGGCGGTGATCGACCAGGCGGCCGCGGTCGCCATCCTGCAGAGCTGGCTCGACCAACGCCGCGCCACCCTGACCGCGGGGGAGCCGGCCGATGGTTGACAGCGCGCGGCGGGAACGCGCCGAGCCCGAGGCCGTCGGCCCATCGCGAAAGCGCAGCCGCGTGGCGCGCAATCAGGCCGAGCGGGGCCGTCGCCGCCGGCGGTTCGCCGGCAAGATCGTGCTCGCTATCGTCGCCGTCGTCGTGCTGGTCGGGGTCTTCGTCGGGGCCAAGCTGTGGCATACGGTCTTCGGGGCAGGCGACGACTACACCGGAAACGGCAAGCGCGACATCGTGATTCAGATCAAGGACGGCGACTCGACCACCATGGTGGGGGAGACGCTGCAGCACGAACAGGTGATCAAGACGGTCCGCGCATTCGTCAACGCCGCGCACGGCAACAGCAAGATCTCCTCGATCCAGCCCGGCTTCTACCGGATGCGCACCGAGATCCCGGCGACCGACGCCGTCGCGCGGCTGGCCGACCCGAACAGCCGCGTTGGCCGGCTGGTCATCCCGGAGGGCCGCCAGCTCGACGACACCACCGACATGAAGACCAACGTGGTGACCCCGGGGATCCTCACGCTGATCTCCCGCGCCACCTGCGTGACCCTCGACGGCAACCAGCACTGCGTCGCGGTGGAGGAGCTGCGGGCGGCGGCCACCAACGCCACGCCCGCGGCGCTGGCCGTCCCGCCCTGGGCCGTCGAACCGTTCACCGAGCTGGGCAAGGACCACCGCCGGATCGAGGGGCTGATCGCGCCCGGAACCTTCAACGTCGACCCCTCCGCGCCGGCCGAGACCATCCTGTCGGGCCTGATCAGCGCCGGCGCGGTCGAATACGTGAAGTCCGGGTTGGTGGACACCGCCCAGGCCATGGGCCTGTCGCCCTACGACATCCTGGTGGTGGCCTCGCTGGTGGAGCAGGAATCCAAGTCGCAGGACTTCGCGAAGGTCGCCCAGGTCATCTACAACCGCCTGCACGCGCACCACACGCTGGAATTCGACTCGACGGTCAACTACCCGCTGGATCGCCGGGAGGTGGCCACCACCGACGCCGACCGGGCCCAGAAGACGCCGTGGAACACCTACGTGTCGCAGGGGCTGCCCGCGACGGCGATCTGTTCGCCCGGCGTCGACGCGCTGCGCGCCGCCGAGCACCCCGAGCCCGGTGACTGGCTGTACTTCGTCACCATCGACGCCCAGGGGACGACGCTGTTCACCAAGGATTATCAGCAGCATCTGGCCAACATCGAGCTGGCTAAGCGCAACGGTGTCCTCGACAGCACGCGCTAGAAGGGCGGCCGTCCTCGGCAAGCCGATCGCTCACTCGAAATCCCCGCAGCTGCATCTGGCGGCCTACCGGGCGCTGGGCCTGGACGGCTGGACCTACGAGCGCATCGAATGCGACGCCGAGCAGCTGCCCGGCCTGGTCGGTGGGTTCGGGCCCGAGTGGGTCGGGGTATCGGTGACCATGCCGGGCAAGTTCGCCGCGCTGCGGTTCGCCGACGAGCGCACCGAGCGCGCCGATCGGGTGGGGTCGGCCAACACCCTGGTCCGCACGCCCTCGGGGTGGCGGGCCGACAACACCGACATCGACGGGGTGAGCGGGGCGCTCGGGTCGGCCTCGGGACGCGCGCTGGTATGTGGATCGGGCGGCACCGCGCCGGCGGCCATCCTGGGGCTGGCCCAACTGGGCGTCAGCGACATCGCCGTCGTCGCGCGCGACCCCGACAAGGCGGCCCGGCTGGTGGAGCTCGGCGCGGGCGCCGGGGTGCCGACGCGGTTCGTGGCCCTGGACAGCGACGAGCTGGCCGGCGCGGTGCGCGGGGCGCAGGTGCTGGTCAGCACCATCCCCGCGGGCGTCGCGGCGCGCTACGCGGACACCTTCGCGCCCATCCCGGTGCTGCTCGACGCCGTCTACGACCCCTGGCCCACGCCGCTGGCCGCCGCGGTCGCCGCGGCCGGCGGCCGGGTGATCGGCGGCCTGCAGATGCTGCTGCACCAGGCCTTCACCCAAGTCGAGCTATTCACAGGGCTGCCCGCGCCGCGAGAGGCCATGGCCGCCGCCCTGCGTTAGCGTCTCGCGGCATGCGGATAGCCGCGGCGGCGCTGGTGCTGGCCTGGCTGGCGGCGTTGAGCGGCTACGACGTCCGCGAACGTCGGCTGCCCAACCTGCTGACGCTGCCCGGGGCGTGCGCGATCCTGCTGGCGGCCGCGGCGAGCGGGCGCGGCGGGCCCGCGCTCGCCGGGGCGGCGGCGCTGACCGCGATCTACCTGCTGGTGCACTGCACCGCCCCGGCGGGGATGGGCGGCGGCGACGTCAAGCTGGCGATCGGGCTGGGCGCGCTGGCGGGTTGTTTCGGGGTGGGGGCGTGGTTCCTGGCCGCGCTGGCCGCGCCGCTCCTGACGGCGCTGCTCGCGGCGCTGTGCGGTGCGCGGGCGGTGCCGCACGGCCCGTCGATGTGCCTGGCCACCGCCGGCGCGATCGGCCTGGTTCTCGGGATTTAAGCCCGCGCCGGACCCCGTGGGAGAATGTCCGGGTGTTGCGTTGGATCACCGCCGGGGAGTCGCATGGCCGCGCGTTGGTGGCCATGCTCGAGGGCATGGTCGCCGGCGTGGAGGTCAACTCCACCGACATCGCCGACCAATTGGCCCGCCGCCGGCTCGGTTACGGCCGCGGCGCGCGGATGAAGTTCGAGCGCGACGCGGTGACCGTGCTGTCCGGCGTGCGCCACGGCGTCACGCTGGGCGGCCCCATCGCCATCGAGATCGGCAACACCGAGTGGCCCAAGTGGGAAACCGTGATGGCCACCGACCCGGTCGACCCGGCGGAGCTGGCCAACGTCGCGCGCAACGAACCGCTCACCCGGCCGCGGCCCGGCCACGCCGACTACGCAGGCATGCTCAAGTACGGCTTCGACGACGCCCGCCCGGTGCTGGAGCGGGCCAGCGCGCGCGAGACCGCCGCCCGCGTCGCGGTGGGCACGGTGGCGCGGTCCTTCCTGCGCCAGGCCCTGGGCGTCGACGTGCTCTCCCATGTCATCGCGATCGGCCCGTCGGCGCCGTACGACGGCCCGCCGCCGCGGCCGGAGGACCTGGCCGCGATCGACGACAGCCCGGTGCGCGCGTTCGACAAGGCCGCCGAGGAGGCGATGATCGCCGAGATCGAGGCCGCCAAGAAGGACGGCGACACCCTCGGCGGCGTCGTCGAGGTGGTAGCGCTGGGCCTGCCGGTCGGGCTGGGCTCCTTCACCAGCGGCGACAACCGGCTCGACAGCCAGCTCGCCGCCGCGGTGATGGGCATCCAGGCCATCAAGGGCGTGGAGATCGGCGACGGCTTCGAGACGGCGCGCCGCCGCGGCAGCCGCGCCCACGACGAGATGTATCCCGGACCCGACGGCGTCGTGCGCTCGACCAACCGCGCCGGCGGGCTCGAGGGCGGCATGACCAACGGCCAGCCGCTGCGGGTGCGCGCCGCGATGAAACCCATCTCCACGGTGCCGCGGGCGCTGGCCACCGTCGACCTGGCGACCGGTGACGAGGCCGTCGCCATCCACCAGCGCTCGGACGTCTGCGCGGTGCCGGCCGCCGGCGTCGTGGTCGAGGCCATGGTGGCGCTGGTGCTGGCCCGGGCGGCCCTGGAGAAGTTCGGCGGCGATTCGCTCACCGAGACCCGCCGCAACATCGAGGCGTACCAGCGCGCGGTCGCCGACCGCGAATCGCCGGCCGCCCGGGGTACCGCCTGATGGCACCCAGGGCGGTACTCGTCGGGTTGCCGGGGTCGGGCAAGTCCACCATCGGACGGCGCCTGGCCAAGGCGCTCGGCGTCGGATTCCTCGACACGGACACCGCCATCGAACAGCAGACTCAGCGCAGCATCGCCGACATCTTCGCCACCGACGGGGAGCAGGAGTTCCGCCGCATCGAGGAAAACACGGTGCGTGCCGCGCTGGCCGACCACGACGGCGTCTTGTCGCTGGGCGGCGGCGCCGTCACCAGCCCGGGGGTGTGCGAGGCGCTGGCCGGCCACACGGTCATCTACCTGGAGATCAGCGCCAACGAAGGCGTGCGCCGCACCGGCGGCAGCACGGTGCGCCCGCTGCTCGCCGCGGCGGACGACGCCGAGAAGTACTCGAAATACAAGGCGCTGATGGCGAAGCGGGCCCCGCTGTACCGGCGGGTGTCGACGATCCGGGTCGACACCAACCGCCGCAATCCCGGGGCGGTGGTGCGCTACATCGTGTCCCGGCTGCAGACGCCGGAGAACGCGCACGCGGAGGCCGCCACATGACCGCGCCGGTCACCGTGCAGGTGGCCGTCGACCCGCCGTACCCCGTGGTCATCGGCACCGACCTGGGCGACCAGCTCGTCGAACTGCTTTGCGACCGGCACCGGGTGGCCGTCGTGCACCAACCGGCCCTGGCGCACACCGCCGAGGCGATTCGAAGCCGCCTGGCGGACAAGGGTGTTGACGCCCACCGCATCGAAATCCCGGACGCCGAAGCCGGCAAGGACCTGCCGGTCGTCGGGTTCCTCTGGGAAGTGTTCGGCCGCATCGGGATTGACCGCAAAGACGCGGTGGTCAGCCTCGGCGGCGGCGCGGCCACCGACGTGGCCGGCTTCGCGGCGGCCACCTGGCTGCGCGGCGTCGACATCGTCCACGTCCCCACCACGTTGCTCGGCATGGTCGACGCCGCCGTCGGCGGCAAGACGGGTATCAACACCGACGCGGGCAAGAACCTGGTCGGCGCGTTCCACCAACCGCTGGCGGTGCTGGTCGACCTGGCGACCCTGGAAACGTTGCCGCACAACGAACTCGTCGCCGGCATGGCCGAAGTGGTCAAGGCCGGATTCATCGCCGACCCGGTGATCCTCGATCTCATCGAGGCCGACCCCGACGCCGCCGTCGACCCCGCGGGTGACGTGCTGCCGGAACTGGTCCGGCGCTCGATCGCCGTCAAGGCACACGTCGTCGCCGCCGACGAGAAGGAGTCGGAGCTGCGCGAAATCCTCAACTACGGCCACACTTTGGCGCACGCGATCGAGCGCAGGGAGCGCTACGAGTGGCGCCACGGGGCCGCGGTATCGGTAGGCCTGGTGTTCGCCGCGGAGCTGGGCCGGCTCGCCGGCCGGCTCGACGACGCGACCGCGCGGCGCCATCGCACCGTGCTGTCGGCGCTCGGCCTGCCGGTCAGCTACGACGCGGACGCGCTGCCGCAGCTGCTGGAATACATGGCTCAGGACAAGAAGTCGCGGGCCGGCGTGCTGCGGTTCGTGGTCCTCGACGGGTTGGCCAAGCCGGGACGGCTGGCCGGCCCCGACCCGGCGCTGCTGGCGGCGGCGTACGCGGGAGTGTCCGGCGAAGAGGGGGCCCGATGACCGTGACCGTGCAAGTCATCAACGGCCCCAACCTGGGCCGGCTGGGCCGCCGGGAGCCGGACGTCTACGGGGACACCACGCACGACCAGCTGGCCGAGCTCATCGAGCGGGAGGCCACCGCCCTGGGCCTGAAAGCCGTTGTGCGCCAAAGCGATGACGAAGCCCAGCTGCTGGATTGGATCCATTCGGCCGCCGACGCGGGCGAGCCGGTGATCCTCAACGCCGGCGGCCTGACCCACACCTCGGTGGCGCTGCGCGACGCGTGCGCCGAGTTGCGCGCGCCCCTGATCGAGGTGCACATCTCCAATGTGCATGCCCGCGAAGAGTTTCGCCGCCACTCATACCTCAGCCCGGTGGCGACCGGGGTGATCGTCGGGCTGGGCGTCCAGGGCTATTTGCTTGCCCTGCGCTACCTGGCGGAAGCCGCGCCGAACTAACCCTGCGCTAGTCCTTGCCGGCCTCGGTGCCCGGCTTGCGGATCACCTCGGTCTTGGGGTCGTCCTCGCTCTTGGGGATCGTCTCGGTGGGCGCATCGCGCTCGGCCGTGGCGACCGCGGCGGTCCGCTCCTCGTGCTGCGCACCCGCCGCGGGGATCTCCCCGGTCGGCGCGTCGTCACCGCGGACCGCGGAGAAGACGTCGGTGTCGGCGCGCTCCTCGTCGGTTCCCTGCCGCCGGGGCGGGGGATTGCGGTCGACCCGCCAACGGCCGATGGTCACGCCGATGATCCCGGGCAGGAACACGCACAGCGCGGTGAACGCGGCGAACGTGGTCACCTCGTTGATCAGCCCACCGGTGTAGAGCCCGTTGTACACCAGCGCGATGAGCCAGCAGACGGCGCCGGACAGGACGCCCGCCACCAGCCCGGCCAGCAACCAGGTCATCGCCAGGTCCCCGCGGCGGTCGGGGTCCGGGTTGGCGATCGCGTCGGCCCGGCCGTCGAACACCCCCCACACGGCCACGGCGATGACGAACAACAGCAGCAGCACCACGCTGAAAAGTCCTGCCTGCGTCTGCCACGCGTTGATGAGCGCCCCCTGCAACAAACGGACGACGATCATCACGGCGGCGTAGACCAATCCGCGCACCATCCAGCTC
Source organism: Mycobacterium sp. E2989 (assembly GCF_001667595.1). Taxonomy (NCBI): domain Bacteria; kingdom Bacillati; phylum Actinomycetota; class Actinomycetes; order Mycobacteriales; family Mycobacteriaceae; genus Mycobacterium; species Mycobacterium sp. E2989. The sequence continues at coordinate 36,318 of NZ_LZJX01000079.1, forward strand.
CTCATGGGCAATCAGCGTAGCGAGTACCGTCAAGGGTCGTGACACATTCTCAGCGTCGGGACAACCTGAAAGCGCAAATCAGTGCCAGCGGACTGGACGCGATGCTGGTCAGCGACCTGAACAACGTGCGCTACCTCTGCGGTTTCACCGGCTCGAACGGCGCGTTGCTGGTGTTCGCCGACGATCGCGGCCCCGTGCTGGCCACCGACGGCCGCTACCGCACCCAGGCGGCGGAGCAGGCGCCCGGCCTCGAGATCGCCATCGAACGCGCCCTCGGGCGCCATCTGGTCGGCCGGGCCGCCGAGGCCGGCGTGGGCAGGCTGGGCTTCGAAAGCAACGTGGTGACCGTCGACGCCTTCGACGTCCTGACCGGCGAACTGGGCGAGCGCAAGGCCGCCACCGAGCTGGTGCGGGCCGCCGGAACCGTCGAGGCGCTGCGTGAGGTCAAGGACGACGGCGAGGTGGCGCTGCTGCGGCTGGCCTGCGAGGCCGCCGACGCCGCGCTCGCCGACCTGGTGGAGCGTGGGGGGCTGCGGCCCGGGCGAACCGAACGCGAGGTGAGCCGGGAGCTGGAGGCGCTGATGCTCGACCACGGCGCCGACGCGATCTCGTTCGAGACCATCGTGGCCGCCGGGCCCAATTCGGCGATCCCGCACCACCGGCCCACCGACGCGGCGCTGGCCACCGGCGATTTCGTCAAGATCGACTTCGGCGCGCTGGTGGCCGGCTACCACTCCGACATGACCCGCACCTTCGTGCTCGGCAAGGCCGCCGACTGGCAGCTGGAGATCTACCAGCTGGTCGCCGACGCGCAGCGGGCCGGCCGTGAGGCGCTGACCCCGGGTGCGAGCCTGCGCGACGTCGACGGCGCGGCGCGGCAGTTGATCGTCGATGCGGGCTACGGCGAGCAGTTCGGCCACGGCCTGGGGCACGGCGTGGGGTTGCAGATCCACGAGGCGCCGGGAATCGGCGCCACCTCCACCGGCACCTTGCTGGCGGGTTCGGTGGTGACCGTCGAACCCGGCGTCTACCTGCCGGGCCGCGGCGGCGTCCGCATCGAGGACACCCTGGTCGTGCCCGACGAGAAGCGCGGACGGACACCCGAACTGCTGACCAGGTTCCCCAAGGAGCTGGCGGTTCTGAGCTAGGCCGCGCCGATCGGCGGCGCGCCGCCGAGGGTACAGTCGGGTGCGTGAATGGGGTGGAACCAATCGAACGCGGCCTGGCGCGCCTGCGGGATTTTCGGTGGGAACTGCACGCCCAGCCCCTGCGGGAGCTGCGGCTGGAGCTTCAGATCGTCTACTTCGCGGTCCCGGTGCCGTTCTCCGGCGGGGTCAAGCTGAACGTCCCCTTCCTGACGATGATCAACCGGCTGCCCCCGGCCGGCGAGGCCGCCGACGGCCGCCCGGAACAGGGCACGGACCGGCCGGCGTCCCGCCGGTCCTAGGTCCCCCGACGCGCTGGGCCGGGTCGCGCCGCGCTCTAGACTGACGGACAAATTGCGGGCGGTCGGCGAACGACCGTCCATTCCTCTAGGAGATACACCGAACCGTGGCAAGCACCGCCGATTTCAAGAACGGACTGGTGTTGGTGATCGACGGCCAGCTCTGGCAGATCGTCGAGTTCCAGCACGTCAAACCCGGCAAGGGCCCGGCCTTCGTGCGCACCAAGCTGAAGAACGTGCTCTCCGGCAAGGTCGTCGACAAGACGTACAACGCCGGCGTGAAGGTGGAGACGGCCACCGTCGACCGGCGCGACACCACCTACCTCTACCGCGACGGGTCGGACTTCGTGTTCATGGACAGCCAGGACTACGAGCAGCACCCGCTGCCCGAGTCGCTGGTCGGCGACGCCGCCCGATTCCTGCTCGAGGGCCTGCCGGTGCAGGTGGCGTTCCACAACGGGGCGCCCCTGTACATCGAACTGCCGGTGTCGGTCGAGATGGAGGTCACCCACACCGAGCCGGGCCTGCAGGGCGACCGGTCCAGCGCCGGCACCAAGCCCGCCACCGTGGAAACCGGGGCCGAGATCCAGGTGCCGCTGTTCATCAACACCGGCGACAAGCTGAAGGTGGACACGCGCGACGGCAGCTACTTGGGGCGCGTCAACGCGTGAGCAGGCCCGTCAGGGGGCGCCATCAGGCCCGCAAGCGTGCCGTTGACCTGTTGTTCGAGGCCGAGGCCCGCGGGTTGAGCCCGGCCGAGGTCGTCGACGGGCGCGCGACGCTGGCCGCGGCCAACCCGGATGTGGCGCCGCTGCAGCCGTACACGGTCGCGGCGGCGCGGGGGGTCGGCGAGCACGCCGCCCACATCGACGAACTGATCAGCTCGCACCTGCAGGGCTGGACGCTGGACCGGCTGCCCGCCGTCGACCGCGCCATCCTGCGCGTCGCGGTGTGGGAGCTGCTCTACGCCGACGACGTCCCCGAGCCGGTCGCCGTGGACGAGGCCGTCCAGCTGGCCAAGGAGCTGTCCACCGACGACTCACCGGCCTTCGTCAACGGCGTCTTGGGCCAGGTCATGCTGGTGACGCCGCAGATCCGGGCGGCCGCCGCGGCGGTCCGCGTCCGCGCCGCCGCCCCGCCGGAGAACGAGGAACACCAGGCGTGACCCGGCTGGAGCTGCGCGCCGTCGTCGCGGGGTTGCTGGCCGCGACGGTGGTGTTGGGTGCCGTCGTGTGCGCCGCATTCGGGTGGGCGATCGTCGCGTCGGCGCTGTCGATTTACGCGCTGGCCGTGGGCGCCTGGCTGTACCACTGCGTCGAACGGCTGATCGTGGCCCGCCGCATCAGCACGGTCCGCACCGCCGCCAGGCCGCTGCAGCCGCTGCTGCCGGTGATGGCCGCGCTGATGGGCCTGACGCAATCCGTGGTGCGGTCGCTGTCCGACGTGACCGAGCTGCCGGCCCGCCGCTGGGAGCTTCCGGTGCTGCGCTGGGTGGAAACCACGCGCGGCAACCGGCGCGTCGTGGACGCCGACGAGGATGACGACGAGTTGAACAGCTGAGGGGACCTCACGCGAAACGATGACGCGTGCGGTGCGGCGGGGTGAGAATACAAGTCGCCCAGAAGAACAGGTGAGATATGACTCGATACACCACCCAGCCGCGACGCCTCCGGGTCTCCGCGCTGGCGGCGGTGGCCAACCCGTCCTACGCCCGCGTCGACACCTGGAACCTGCTCGACGACGCGTGCCGTCACCTCGCCGAGGTCGACCTGGCCGGGCTCGACAAGACGCACGACGTGGCCCGGGTCAAGCGGCTGATGGACCGCATCGCGGCCTACGAGCGGTACTGGCTGTATCCCGGCGCGGCGAACCTGGCGAGCTTCCGGGCGCACCTCGAGAGCCTCTCCACGGTGCGGCTCACCGAAGAGGTATCCATGGCGGTGCGGCTGCTGAGCGAATACGGCGACCGCGCAGGGCTTTTCGACACCTCGGCACCGCTGGGCGACCAGGAGCTGGTGGCCCAGGCCAAACAGCAGCAGTTCTACACCGTGTTGCTCGCCGACGACGCGCCTGCGACGGCGCCCGACTGCCTGGCCGAGTGCCTGCGGGCCCTGCGTAACGCGTCCGACGACGTGCAGTTCGAAATCCTGGTGGTGCCCAGCGTCGAAGACGCCATCACCGCGGTCGCGCTGAACGGCGAGATCCAGGCCGCGATCATCCGCGACGACCTGCCGCTGCGGTCCCGCGACCGGCTGCCGCTGATGAACACGTTGCTCGGGCCCAACGAGGCCGCGGAGGGCGGCGCCATTCCCGACCACGCCAACGACTGGGTGGAGTGCGGCGAGTGGATCCGCGAGCTGCGGCCCCACATCGACCTGTACCTGCTCACCGACGAGTCGATCGCGGCGGGCGACGACACCGAGCCCGACGTCTACGACCGGACGTTCTACCGGCTCAACGACGTCACCGACCTGCACAGCACGGTGCTTGCCGGGCTGCGGAACCGTTACGCCACACCGTTTTTCGATGCGCTGCGCGCGTACGCGGCGGCGCCGGTGGGCCAGTTCCACGCGCTGCCCGTCGCGCGTGGTGCCAGCATCTTCAACTCGAAGTCGTTGCAGGACATGGGCGAGTTCTACGGCCGCAACATCTTCATGGCCGAGACCTCGACCACGTCCGGTGGCCTGGACTCGTTGCTCGACCCGCACGGCAACATCAAGAAGGCGATGGACAAGGCCGCGCACACGTGGAATTCCGACCACACGTATTTCGTCACCAACGGCACCTCGACCGCCAACAAGATCGTCGTCCAGTCCCTGACCAGGCCGGGCGACATCGTGCTGATCGACCGCAACTGCCACAAGTCGCACCACTACGGGCTGGTGCTGGCAGGCGCCTACCCGCTGTACCTCGACGCGTATCCGTTGCCGCAGTTCGCCATCTACGGGGCGGTGTCGTTGCGGACGATCAAGCAGACGCTGCTGGATCTCGAGGCCGCCGGTCAGTTGTCCCGGGTGCGGATGCTGCTGCTGACCAACTGCACCTTCGACGGCGTGGTCTACAACCCGTTGCAGGTCATGAAGGAGGTGCTGGCGATCAAGCCGGACATCGTCTTCTTGTGGGACGAGGCCTGGTACGCGTTCGCCACGGCCGTGCCGTGGGCCCGGCAGCGGACCGCGATGGTGGCGGCCGAGCGCCTCGAGCAGATGCTGGCTTCGCCGGAATACGCTGCGGAGCATCGGGTTTGGGCGGCGGAGATGGAAGGCGTCGACCGGTCGGAGTGGGTGGAACGCCCGCTGTTGCCCGACCCCGCCAAGGCGCGGGTCCGCGTTTACGCGACGCACTCGACGCACAAGTCGCTGTCGGCGCTTCGGCAGGCGTCGATGATCCACATCCGCGACCAGGATTTCAACGCGCTGACGCGCGACGCGTTCGGTGAGGCGTTTTTGACCCACACCTCGACCTCGCCCAACCAGCAACTGCTGGCCTCGCTGGACCTGGCGCGCCGGCAGGTCGACATCGAGGGCTTCCAGCTGGTCCGGCAGACCTACGACATGGCGCTGGTCTTCCGGCACCGGGTGCGCCGAGACCGGTTGATCAGCAAGTGGTTTCGCATCCTCGACGAGTCCGACCTGGTGCCAGAAGAGTTCCGGGCGTCGTCGGTGAGTTCGTACCGGGAGGTTCGGCAGGGTGCGCTGGCCGAGTGGAACGAGGCGTGGCGGTCGGATCAGTTCGTGCTGGACGCGACGCGGGTGACCCTGTTCGTCGGCAAGACCGGGATGAACGGCTACGACTTCCGCGAGAAGATCCTGATGGAGCGATTCGGCATCCAGATCAACAAGACGTCGATCAACAGCGTGCTGTTGATCTTCACCATCGGGGTCACGTGGTCGAGCGTGCACTATCTGCTCGACGTGTTACGCAGGGTGGCAATCGATTTCGATCGCGTCGAGAAGGCGGCCAGCGTCGCCGACCGGGCGCTGCAGGAGCGGCACGTCGAGGAGATCACCCAGGACCTGCCGCACCTGCCCGACTTCAGCGAGTTCGACATGGCCTTCCGGCCCGTCGACGCGTGCATGTTCGGCGACATGCGGTCGGCCTTCTACGCCGGATACGAGGAGTCCGACCGCGAGCACGTCCTGATCGGCATGGCGGGGCGACGGCTGGCGGAGGGTAAGACGCTGGTGTCCACCACGTTCGTGGTGCCCTACCCGCCGGGGTTCCCGGTGCTGGTTCCCGGGCAGGTGGTCTCCAAGGAGATCATCTACTTCCTGGCCCAGCTCGACGTCAAAGAGATCCACGGTTACAACCCCGACCTCGGGTTGTCGGTGTTCACCGAGGCCGCGCTGGCGCGGATGGAGGCCCAGCGCAACGCGGCGTTGGCCGCGGTGGGTTCGGCGTTTCATTCCTTCGAGCTGCCCTCGGACGCCTCCGGGCTGAACGGGGCGCTCAACGGCGACGGCGCCGCGCAGGTCGTCAGCGAGGACGCCTGAGTTAGCCGGCCTGCCGGCCCGGATCCGACGTGGGCTGCGCCGGCCAGCCGAGCTCCCCTCGCAGGAGCCCGCGCGCGATCGCGTCGTGCCGGGCCGGGCTGCCGGCTGGAGCGCTCGTGGGGCAGGTGCAATTGAGGGTGTTGAACGGGCTGGGATCGGCGTTGGCCGGCGCGGCCGCCAGTAGGGCGGAACCGAGGACCGTGGCGGCGAAAATCAGCAGTGGGGTGAGCGCGCCGTTCTGACGACGCGCGGGGCGTGCGGTATCAGACATGACAACTTCAGCGTAGGGCGCGTCGCTGGGAACCCGCTGAGAGCACTCAGGCCTCTTCCGGGGCCGCCCCGGGGTGGCTTCCGGGCCGCTGCGGCAGCACGACGAGCAGGGCCACGATGACCGCGGCGAGCACCGCCGAGGCCAGCGGGCGGCTCAGGGCCAGGCCGCCGTCGGCCACCGGCTTGTCGATGAAGTCGCCGACCGTCGCCCCGAGCGGCCGGGTCAGGATGAACGCGACCCAGAACAACGCGACGCGCGAGATGCCGGTCCAGTAGTAGAGGGCGATCACCACGGCCAGGCCGGCCGCGAACACCAATGCGCCACGCTCGTAACCGAATCCGCGGGTGTCGGCCAGCCAATCGCCGAGCGCGGTGCCCAGGGTCTGCGAGAAGGTGATGGTCGCCCAATAGAAGGCCTCGACTTTCGGCGTCGAGACGGTGGTGACCGAGACGGTGCCCTGCGACCAGCGCCAAAGGCCCAGGGTGGCCAGCAGGCAGGCCAGCAGCACCAGCGACCCGCCGGTGTAGCCGATGCCGAGCGATCGGTCGGCGAAGTCGGCCAGCGTCGTGCCGAACGTCGTCGAGGCCACGATCGTCGCCCAGTAGAGGCTGGCGTGGAAACGCTTGGCCAGGATTTGGGCGGCCACCAACGCCACCAGCGCGACGCCGAACAGCGCGACCCCCGCCGCGTAGCCCCAGTTCAAGGTCATGGTGACCGTGTCGCCGCCGGTCTCGCCCAGGGTGGTGGCCAAGATCTTGATGATCCAGAAACCAAGGGTGACCGCGGGCACCTTGGTCAGCGCCTGCCGTGACACGTTGCTCATGCTTGTCCAGGGTAGCGGCGGTGAGAAAGACCTGAGTTTGCGGATAAGTATTCGCTGTGCGCCGGCTATGAATCGCCCTCCCGCGCAGCGCTTTTGCCTGGTTCCAAACCCGCACGCGCACAGCGTATCTCGCGAGGTAGAAGGGCGGCGGACCGGCCCGCATCACTGAGCTAGACATTTGAATTACCTTATAAATCAATAAGTTACACGGGTTCCGGGTGCGTCTTGGCGCCCGGGGGCGCTGCGAATGGCGTGCACTATGGATTCATGCTCTCCGAGGTCAGCGGCGCCGACCGAATCGGCGCGGGCGCGCGCTGGTCGGTCATGGCCGTCTCCTTGGGGGTGACGGCGTCGTCGTTCCTCTTCATCAATGGCGTTGCGTTCCTGATTCCTTCGCTGCAGGCGCGCAGCGGCATCACGTTGATCGAAGCCGGCCTGCTGGCATCGATGCCGAGCTGGGGCATGGTCGTAACGCTCGTGCTTTGGGGCTGGGTGTTGGACCGCGTCGGTGAGCGGGTGGTGCTGACCGCCGGTTCGGCCCTCACGGCGGCGGCGGCCTATGCCGCGGCGTCCGCTCAGTCGATAACCGAAATCGGCGTCTTTCTCTTTCTCGGTGGAATGGCGGCGGCCAGCTGCAACACCGCCGGTGGGCGGCTGGTGTCCGCATGGTTCCCGTCGCATCAGCGGGGCCTGGCGATGGGCATCCGCCAGACCGCACAACCGTTGGGCATCGCCCTTGGCGCGCTGGTGATTCCGGAGCTGGCCGAGCGCGGCCCCCGTCGCGGGCTGATGTTCCTGGCGCTCATGTGCACCGTGGCCGCGGTGGCCAGCGTGCTGGGGATCGCCGATCCGCCGCGCAAACCGCGCGGGCTGGCCACCGGCGCGGAACTGGCCAGCCCCTATCGCGGATCGTCGGTGCTGTGGCGGATCCACGCGGTGAGCGCCCTGCTGATGGTGCCGCAGTCGCTGACCGTGACGTTCATGCTCGTCTGGCTGATGAATCGCCATGGCTGGTCGGTCGCGGCCGCCGGTGGGCTCGTCACCCTGTGCCAACTGCTGGGCGCGGCGGGGCGGATCGCGGTCGGGCGCTGGTCGGATCGTGTCGGCTCGCGGATGCGACCGGTCCGCACCATCGCCATCGGCGCCGCGCTGGCCCTGTTCCTGCTTGCCCTCACCGACAACACGGGTTCGGGCTACGACGTGTTGCTCATGGTCGCGATCTCGGTGATCGCGGTGCTCGACAACGGACTGGAGGCCACCGCCATCACCGAGTACGCCGGGCCGTTCTGGAGCGGCCGTGCGTTGGGGCTGCAGAACACCACCCAGCGTTTGACGGCCGCCGCCGCGCCCCCGGTCTTCGGTGCACTGATCACGGCCGCCGAATACCCGGCCGCATGGGCGCTTTGCGCGCTGTTCCCGTTGGCGGCCGTGTCGCTGGTGCCGCTTGAGTTCGGGCATCGAATGGGGGCGCCCCATGAGCCCGAGCGCCGTTCCGCTCACGGGGATTGGAAAGACGGCGTCGTGTCCGAGGTGGCGCAATAGCGCAGACGGTCGTTGTTTGCGCTGGTCGTCATCGAATACGCCCCGGCGCAATGCGCGCGGCCGCCGCGGCGGTTCGTTCTCGGGCACCCAAAAACCGCCCGTGAGCTGCGTTAGCGTGGCCGCGTGGCGCAACCGATCAGCAGCGGACCACGGGCCGACCGCGCCCGGCGGGTGGCTGACGTGTTGCGCCAGCAGATTCACGCCGACGCCTATCCCGGCGGCCTGCCGGCCGAACACGAGTTGGCGGCCGAATTCCTGGTGTCGCGCAACACGATTCGTGAGGCGCTCGCGGTGCTGAAGCACGAGGGCCTGATCGACCGCGGACCCAAGGTTGGCACGCACGTCGCCCAGCGCAAGTACGACCACGGCCTGGACACGCTGCTGGGGTTGAAGGAGACGTTCAAGAACCTCGGCGAGGTGCGCAACGAGGTGCGCGCCGCGATGGCCGTCACCGCGCCGCCGTCGGTGGCCCGCCGGCTGCGGCTGCAAGCCGGCGAGCAGGCGGTGTTCATCGAACGCTTGCGATACCTCGGCGATCTGCCGCTCAGCCTCGACCTGACCTACCTGACCCCGGACATCGGGGCCCGGGTGCTGGACCACCCGCTGGAAACCAACGATCTGTTCGCGCTCATCGAACAGGTCAGCGGTCAGCGGCTGGGGTCGGCGGCGCTGGCCCTGGAGGCCATCCCCGCCGACGCGCATTCGGCGGCCACCCTGCAGGTGCCCGACGGCGCGGCGCTACTCATGCTGGAGCGGCTCACCAGCCTCGCCGACGGCACGCCGGTCGATTTGGAGTACATCCGCATGCGCGGTGATCGAATCACCATGCGCGGCAGCCTGATAAGGAGCGATACATGACGCTGGTCAACAACACTCGCGCCGACGTGCCGGTGACGATCGACGAGTCGTTGTGTATCGACGGCTGCACCCTGTGCGTGGAGGTCTGTCCGCTCGACGCGCTGGCCATCAACCCCGAAACCGGCAAGGCGTACATGCACGTCGACGAGTGCTGGTACTGCGGCCCGTGCGCGGCCCGCTGTCCGACCGGCGCCGTGACCGTCAACATGCCCTATCTACTCCGCTGAAACCCGAAGCCATCATGGAAAAGCATGCCCTCCGGCTGCTTTCGGTGGCGTTCACCGTCGTCGTGTTCGCCACCGGGTGCTCGCTGGAATCATTCTCGCAATCCTCCGGCGTGGTCAACGTCGTGGTCGGATACCAGTCCAAGACCATCAACACCGTCACCGCCGGCACGCTGCTGCGCGCGCAGGGCTACCTGGAGCACCGGCTCGCCGACATCACCGCGCGCACCGGCACCAAATACGCGGTGCGATGGCAGGATTACGACACCGGTGCCCCGATCACCGCGCAGATGCTCGCGGAGAAGATCGACATCGGCTCCATGGGCGACTACCCGATGCTGATCAACGGCTCCAAGACGCAGGCCAACCCGCTGGCCCGCACCGAGCTGGTGTCGATCACCGGCTACAACCCCAAGGGCGCGCTGAACATGGTGGTGGTGGCGCCCGATTCGTCGGCGACCGGGCTGGCCGACCTGGCCGGCAGCAAGGTGTCGGCCAGCGTGGGCTCGGCGGGCCACGGCACGCTGGTGCGGGCGCTGGCCAAGGCGGGCGTCAACGGAGTCGAGGTGCTCAACCAACAACCACAGGTGGGCGCCTCCGCGCTGGAATCCGGTCAGGTGAACGGGCTTTCGCAGTTCGTCGCGTGGCCGGGGCTGCTGGTGTACCAGGGCAAGGCCAAGCTGCTCTACGACGGGGCCGAGCTGAACTTTCCGACGCTGCACGGTGTGGTGGTGCGGCGCTCGTACGCGTCCGCGCACCCGGAGGTGCTGGCGGCGTTCCTGCAGGCGCAACTGGACGCCACCGATTTCCTGAACGACAAGCCGCTTGAGGCCGCGTGCATCGTCGCGCAGGCCAGCGGGCTGCCGCAGGAGGTGGTGTACCTCTACAACGGGCCGGGCGGGACGTCGTTCGACACCACGCTCAAGCCGTCGCTCGTCGACGCGCTGAAAAGCGATGTGCCGTACCTGAAGTCGATCGGTGACTTCGCCGACCTCGACGTCACGAAGTTCGCCGTGGACGACCCGCTGCGCGCGGTGTTCGCCGCCCGCGGGCTGGACTACGCCGCGACCCGCGCGCGCACCACCAACCCGTCGGCCCTCGCCGGCGACCCCGCGTTGGCCGGCGAGCTGTGGTTGGACGGGGCCGACACGACCCAGACGGTCGCCAACCCCACCGCGCTGCTGCGGGCGATCGCCGACGCCACCGGCCGCGGCGGCAAGGTCCGCGCGGCCTACGTCCCCGACGCCGAGCTCGGCACCCGATGGTTCGCCGACAAGGCGATCTGGGTCAAAGACGGCCAGAACTATCTGCCATTCGGCACCCAGGCCGGGGCGCGGCGCTATCTGGCCGCACACCCGGGCGGCGTCGTCATGAATTATCAACAGGCATTGGGAGGTTCGGTATGACCGCCGAAGTGGTGGCCGACCAGGTCCTGGGCGTCGTCTCGACGCCCACGCTCACCCGGCCGCGGCAATTGCCCTCGCCGTGGCGGTCGCGGCTACTGCGGCTGGCGTCGGTCGCGGCCGCAATCGGGTTGTGGCAGTTGCTCACCGCCGGCAAGGTGCGGCTGCTGCTCCGATTCGACACGCTGCCCACCGTCACCCAGATCGTGCACGCGCTGCAGCGCCGGCTCGGCGCGTACGAGTACTGGCTCGACCTGGCGCAGTCGCTGATCCGCATCCTCACCGGCTTCGGCCTGGCCGCGGTGGTCGGGGTGGCGACCGGGGTACTGCTGGGCCGCTCCCGGCTGTTCGCCGACCTGTTCGGGCCGCTGGCCGAGCTGGCCCGACCGATTCCCGCGATCGCGATCGTGCCGGTGGCGATCCTGTTGTTCCCCACCGACGAGGCGGGCATCGTGTTCATCACCTTCCTCGCGGCCTACTTCCCGATCATGGTCAGCACCCGGCACGCGGTGCGCGCGCTGCCCACTCTGTGGGAGGACTCGGTGCGCACTCTGGGCGGGGGCCGCTGGGAGGTGCTGACCCAGGTGGTATTGCCGGGCATCCTTCCCGGCGTCTTCGGTGGGCTATCGGTCGGCATGGGGGTGGCCTGGATCTGTGTCATCTCCGCCGAGATGATCTCGGGCCGTCTCGGCGTCGGCTACCGCACCTGGCAGGACTACACGATGCTGGCCTATCCGCAGGTGTTCGTCGGCATCATCACGATCGGCGTCCTCGGTTTCGCCACGTCGGCGGCCGTGGAAGTGGTCGGCCGGCGGGTGACCCGGTGGTTGCCCCGCGCACAGGAGGGCTCGCGATGAAAGCAGTCGGTCTCGAACTGGACCGAGTTCGGTTGTCCTACACGGGGACCCCGGTGATCGACGGGCTCAGCCTGACGGTGCGCCCGGGGGAGATCCTGGTGCTCACCGGTCCGTCGGGCTGCGGCAAGTCGACGCTGCTGCGCGCCCTCGCCGGGCTGCTGCGGCCCGACGAGGGCCGGGTGCTCGCCGACGGGGCCGAGGTCACCGCCACCTCCCGGGATCGCGGCATGGTCTTCCAGGACAACGCCCTGCTGCCGTGGCGCACGGTGCGGTCCAACATCGAGCTGGCGCTGCGGTTGCGCGGCGAACCGCGCGCCACCCGGCGCGCGCAGGCGGAGCGCTGGATCGACGAGCTCGGGCTGGCCGGCTTCGGCCACTACCTGCCCAAGAGCCTGTCCGGCGGGATGCGTCAACGGGTCCAGCTGGCCCGCGGCCTGGCCGGGGCGCCGCGCGCGGTGATGATGGACGAGCCGTTCGGCGCGCTGGACACCCAGACCCGGGCCGCCATGCAGCGGCTGTTGATCGACACCTGGCGCACGCATCCGACGACGATCGTCTTCGTCACTCACGACGTCGACGAGGCCTTGGCGCTCGGCGACCGGATCGTCGTGCTGGGCCGCGCCGGCGAGCCGCTGCGCGCGTCGATCGACGTGCCCGATCCGCGCAGCGAACTCCCCAGGGACCGGCTGCGCGCCGAAATCATTGCGGCCCTGGACCATTCGGTGGCGGCATGATTGAGATTCCGGACCCGGCGGCACCCGTCCGCCTCGACTGCGACGTGCTGGTCATCGGCGGCGGCACGGCCGGCACCATGGCCGCGCTGTCGGCCGCCGAGCACGGCGCGCAGGTGCTGCTGCTCGAAAAGGCACACGTGCGGCACTCCGGCGCGTTGGCGATGGGAATGGACGGCGTGAACAACGCCGTCATCCCCGGCAAGGCCGAACCCGAGGACTACGTCGCCGAGATCACCCGCGCCAACGACGGAATCGTCAACCAGCGCACCATCTATCAGACCGCCAGCCGCGGTTTCGCGATGGTGCAGCGGCTGGAGCGCTACGGCGTGAAGTTCGAGAAGGACGAGCACGGCGAATACGCGGTGCGCCGGGTGCACCGCTCCGGCTCCTATGTGCTGCCCATGCCGGAGGGCAAGGATGTCAAGAAGGCGCTGTACCGGGTGCTGCGGCAGCGCTCGATGCGGGAGCGGATCCGCATCGAGAACCGGCTGATGCCGGTGCGGGTGCTGGTTCAGGATGGACGCGCGGTGGGCGCGGCCGCGCTGCACACGCGCACCGGCGAATTCGTCGCGGTCGGCGCCAAGGCGGTGATCCTGGCCACCGGCGCCTGCGGGCGGCTGGGGCTGCCGGCGTCGGGTTACCTGTATGGCACGTACGAGAACCCGACGAACGCCGGCGACGGATACGCGATGGCGTTTCACGCCGGCGCGGAGCTCTCGGGAATCGAGTGCTTCCAAGTGAATCCGTTGATCAAGGACTACAACGGCCCGGCGTGCGCCTATGTCGCCAACCCGTTCGGGGGTTACCAGGTCAACGCGCACGGCGAGCGGTTCGTGGACTCCGACTACTGGTCGGGTCAGATGATGTCCGAGGTGAAAAGCGAGATCGACTCCGCCCGCGGGCCGATCTACCTCAAGGTCTCCCACCTGCCTGACGAGACGCTGACCGCGCTGGAGAACATCCTGCACACCACCGAACGGCCGACCCGTGGCACCTTCCACGCCAACCGCGGTCACGACTACCGCACTCACGACATCGAAATGCACATCTCCGAAATCGGTTTGTGCAGCGGCCATTCGGCGTCGGGGGTGTGGGTCGACGAGCACGCTCGCACGACGGTGCCCGGCCTGTATGCCGCCGGCGACCTGGCCTGCGTCCCGCACAATTACATGATCGGGGCGTTCGTCTTCGGCGACCTCGCCGGCACCGACGCGGCGACCGCCTGCGCGGGTGTGGATGCGCCACAACAACTCCCGGACGACCAGCTGCGCGATGCGCACGAGCTGATCTACCGGCCCCTGCGGCATCCCGACGGGCCACCCCAACCTCAGGTCGAGTACAAGCTGCGCCGGTTCGTCAACGACTACGTGGCCCCGCCCAAGACGGCGGCGAAGCTGTCCATCGCCGTGCGCACCTTCGACCGGATGCGAGACGAGATCGCCGACATGGGTGCGCGCAATCCGCACGAGCTGATGCGCGCCGTCGAGGTGTCCTTCATCCGGGACTGCGCCGAGATGGCCGCCCGGTCCTCGCTCACCCGGACCGAATCCCGTTGGGGCCTCTACCACGATCGGGCCGACCTGCCGGGCCGCGACGACGGTCAGTGGGGCTATCACCTCAACCTGCGCAAGGACGCCGACGGCGGGATGGTGTTCCTGAAGCGGCCGGTCGCGCCGTACTTCGTGCCGGTCCCGGAACTGGACGGCCTGCCGCCCGTCGACCAGACCGTTCAGCGGGTGGAGCAGCCGCCGCTGGTCGGCGGCCAGGCCCCCACCACCACCCGGTCCCGGATCGGCTCGGGCGCAACGACGTTCGAGCCGCCGTCGCCGCGCATCGCCGAGGTGCTCGCCCTCGAGGAGCCGACGATCGCCGGGCTGCGGCCGTATCTGGTCGACCCCGATCCGGGGGTGCGCCGCACCGCGGTGGCCACGCTCACCGAGCACATCCCCGACGGTTACGCGCCCGCCCTGATCGCCGCGCTGGACGACACCGACGCCGCCGTGCGCCGCACCGGCGCCGACGGGATCCGCGAGCTCGTCGAGGTGTTGCCCGAGCCCGCCGACGTCCAGCCGCGGCTGGAGTCCGGCGACGTGGTGGTGCGCGCGGCCGCTCTCTACGTGCTGGCCGCGCGGCGGGTCGGCGACGCCGAGGATTACCGCCGCGCGCTGAGCGATCCCGACCACCGGGTGCGGATCGAGGCCGTGCGGGCGTTGGTGTCGGTCGACGACGTGGCCGGGGTGGTCGCCGCGACCGGGGACGAGAGCCGGGAGGTCCGGATCGCGGCCGCGGCCGGCCTGGCGACGCTGCGCGGCGGTGCCGAGGCGGTCGGCGCGCTGACCGCCGACCCGGACCCGCTGGTGCGCGCGGCGGCGCTGGCCGCCTTGGGTGAAATAGGCTGTGGCCCAGAGAATGTCGCCGCCGTGGAATCGGCCTTGCGGGCGCCGGCCTGGCAGGTGCGCCAGGGCGCGGCGCGGGCCCTGGCGGGCGCCACACCCGGCGTCGCGGTGCCGGCGCTGGCCGAGGCGCTCGCCGACGCGCATCTCGACGTGCGCAAGGCGGCCGTGCTGAGCCTGACGCGCTGGGCGGGCGAGCCCGCCGCGCGCGACGCGCTGGGTCTCGCGCTGAAGGACACCGATGCCGACGTCCGCGCCTACGCGCGCCGGGCGCTGGACCAGGGCGGGTCGCCGGCGGTCTAGGGTTTCCCGAGGATCACCGCAGGATCCTGGCGTAGAGCAGGCTGTCTTGCGGCTCGGGGCCCAGGTTGGGGTAGACGGCGTGGCGGGCCAGCCGGCCCTCCAGCACGAACCCGGCGCGCTCCAGCAGCCGCGCCGAGCGCTCGTTGTCGACGTTGCAGGTGGCCCACACCCGGTACACGGCCCGGTCGCCGTCCAGCGCGTCGAGCAGCATCTCGAGCACCTCGCGCATCAAGCCCTTGCCCCACCACCGCCGGCCCAGGCAGTACCCGATCTCGACCGAATGCGGCACCGGGCGGCGACAACTGGTGAGGCCGACCACCTCGCCGCTGTGGCGCAATTCGATCGCCCAGGTTCGCTCGTCGGGCGTGGCGTTGAGCTTCTCGGTGATCACCCGCCGCGTCGCCGCCACGTCGGGATGCGGCGCCCACATCAGATACTTGGTGACCTCGGGATCGCGGGCGACCCGCTGGTACAGCGCGCCGGCGTCGTCGAGCACGGGCCGGCGCAGCACCAGCCGGGGGCCGGTGATGCGATCGGGCGGGTAGTCGGCCACGGTGCTAGAGGCCGAGTGCGGAATAGGTGCGGCGGACGAATTTGGGTTGCGCCGATTGGAGTTTCGCCAACGAGGTGTTGCCGGCGATCGCCGCGGCCACGTCCGCGGACATGTCGGGCAGGTTCTGGACCAGATACAGCAGGACCAGGTCGGCCGTCGGGTCGGCCTGCCACCACGTCCCGTAGGCGCCCGGCCAGCTGAACGTCCCGAGCCCGCCGGGCCCGAACAGCGGCGCCGACCTCGCCGGGTCGGTCACCACCGACAGGTTCAGCCCGAAGCCGCGGCCCACCCAGTAGGGCGCCCCCAGGAAGTCGTGGCGCTTCTGCTCGTCGGTGAGCCGGTCGGTGCGCATCAGGCGGGCGGACTCGGGCGAGAGCACCCGCACGCCGTCGATCGTTCCGTCGCCGAGCAGCATGCGCACGAACCGCAGGTAGTCGTCGGCCGTCGACCACAACCCGCCGCCCGCGTTGGGGAAGGAGGGCGGCTTGATGTGGGGCGGGCCCATCACGTCGTGGTGCAGTTGCCCCCGTTCGTCGAGCCGGTACATGGTCGCGGCGCGGCGGCGGGTCTCGGGGGAGGCGAAGAACCCGGTGTCGGGCATGCCCACCGGGCCCAACACCCGTTCGTCGAGAACCTCGTGGAACGGCTTGTCCTCGATCCGCGACGCGATGACGCCCAGCAGGTCGATGGAGTGGCTGTAGGTGAGGCGGTCGCCGGGCTGGTGCACGAGCGGCAGCTTGGCCAGCTCGGCCAGCCACGCGTCGGGGCCCTGGTTGAAGGGCAGCCGCACGTAGGCCTTGGCGATCGGCCCGGACACCGAGAACCCGTAGGCCATGCCGCTGGTGTGGGTGAGCAGGTCCTCGATCAGGATGGCGCGCCGCGCCGGATGGGTCCGGTCCAGCGGGCCGCGCGGGTCGTCGAGCACCCGCAGTTCGGCCAGCTCCGGCGCCCAGCGCACGACGGGGTCTTTCAGCGTGAGCTTGCCCTCATCCACCAGGCTCATCACGGCCGCGACGGTGACCGGCTTGGTCATCGACGCGATCCGGAACAGTGTGTCCCGCCGCATCGGCAGGCCCGCGTCCACATCGCGATAGCCGATCTCGTTGACCTGCAACACTTCTCCGCGCTGCCACACCACCGTCAGCGCACCGGCGAGCAGGCCCGCGTCGCAGACTTCGCGGATGGAGGCCGCGTTGGCGTCGAGATTCACCCGAATCAGGTTAGCGTCGGGCCCGGGGGAGCTCCGGCCAAGGCTTCGTCCACGGTCGGGTAGAGGTCGATGAACTCGTCGAGGCCCACGATCCGCAGCGGCCGGCTGGTGGCCGAGCCGTCGGCCGCCACCCGCAATGACGTCGGGCTGTTCTCGGTCAGGCGATGCACCTCGACCAGCACGGTGATGCCCGCGGACGATAGGAAATCGACTTCGGTGAGGTCGATGACCAGCACCGCGGGCGTGCCGGCCAGCGCGACGTCGATGTGGGTGGCGAGCGAGGGCGCGGTGATGATGTCGACCACGCCGCTGACCTGCAACACCACCGCCTCGCCGGCGTCGCGGCGGTTAACCCAGAACTCCTCGCTCACCACCTGAACCTACTGGCTTCTCCGCGGTGGCCGACACCCGGTCCGAAACATCACGCCCGGGGTCCGACCCGCTAACCGCGCTCGACCCACGAGCCGTGTGGTTCCAGGCCGTCGTCGCCCCAATCGTCCCAGCCGGGGGACTGCCGGTCGTGAGGCCTGACGATGCGCCGTCGCAACTCCAGCAGCAGCTCCTCGGTCGAGGCGCGGGCGAGAGCGTCCGACGGCGACGTCTGGTACCGGGGTCCGGGCTCCCGGGGCAGCTTGACCACCAGTTCCCTTGGCTCTCCGCCGGCGAGGATGGTGTCGACGCTGCCCGGCGCCCAGCCCAGCTTGTTTTCCAGCATGGCGTAGGTGCCCGGGCTGGCTCTGCGCACGCCGTTTTCGATGTCGGACAGGGTGCGCACCGTGAACTGCAGGCTGTCGGCGAAGTCGGTGCGGTTGCGGTAGCCGAGCGCGACGCGGCGGCTCACGATGTGGTGGCCGAGCCGGTTCAGAGCGTGCCGGTCCATGGGGCGATCATGGCGCATCGCCATCGGCAATGTCGACTAACGGCGCGAAAATTTTTCTACTCGTTGCACGGATAGCGGAAACTATTTCCTCGGTACCCCGGCCAAATCGGACCTGACCTGGGTAATCGTGTCCCAGAACAGCTCCTCGACCTTCTCGCGTGACACGCCGACCACCTCGACTCTCGGCACGCCGGCCAGCTCGCGGCGCACCAGCTTCGCATCGGGCAAGGCGTCGCCGGTCCACCACTCCTGGCGGATGTCAAAGTCGTCGAAGCGTTCGCCCTCCCGGGTATGGCGGAGCTGACCGCGGCGCTTGCTGATCGGGACACGCGCCCACCACTCGGCCCGCCAGTACGGGCCGTCGTAGGCGCCGGGCGGGGCGCCCGTTTCCCATTCCTCGACTTGGAGCTGCTGATTCGGGGCCATGCCGTTGTAGTCGCGGGCGAACCCATACGCCTCGTCGCGGTCGAGGTAAACCCGCTCGATGTGATAGGTGTCGCCGCTCCCCGCAGAGACCACGTACACCGTCGTCATGGCCGCCTCCCGCACCGCCGAATGGATGGGCCCAGTCTCCCATCAACCATGGGGACACGTTCCGCAAACTCCTCGATTACCGCGCAAACCGCACGCCGCGCGCCGAGCGGGGCCCGAGGAGGCTGTGAGCCAGATCATAACGGAAATTAATTCCGTATTATTGACATATTATCTGTTTAATTCCTAGAGTTGCCCTCACGTCGACCGCGTCCTGGATGGGTTCCCCGGGGGGAACCAGGCGCGGCTCGGCGTCATCTTCAGCGATCACCACGCAATCCCAGGGAAACCGCCATGACGCAGATCCGCGGCCGCGCCGCCGTCCGAGGGAGGCGGGATCAGGAGCTCCCCATCATGAAAGACCGCAAGACCCCGGAGTCGGCCGATTTGGACGCCCTGTCGCACCTGCGCGCACACCGTGTCCTGGTGGCGCGGCGGATCAACGAGATCGCGCTCCAGATCGCCGAGTTGCGGACCGAGGTGGAAGCGCTCGACAAGGAAATTAGGTCGAAGGTTCAGCAGCTCGAGGAAGTCGATCGGGGCATCTCCGTGCTCATGAGCGTCCACAACCTGCGTGCGCGGCACGCCGCCAGGTTCGCCGATGCGATCCGCCACCAGGCGGCGGCGGCCACGGCGACCGATCAGGACGGCCCGCCGGCAGCCGAGAGGGCCGATAGCTGAGCGCGGGTCACCGGCCGGCGAGTCGTCGGGCATCGGGGCCAAAATTTCGCGACGGTTTCGGTTGGGCAAAGGTCCTGCAGCGTGCCCCCGGCGCGAGGGCCCGGGCCGCCGGTACGCCCCTAATGTGGCTGCCATGGCCGCACTGATGAATCGCGTGCAGCGCTGGCGCGCGGCGCTACCCGTCACCGTGTCGGCGTTGCTGGTCGCCACGGGGCTCGCCGTCGCCCCCGCGGCCCAGGCGGCCGCGGCCTCGGCGACGTTGTCGGTCGAGCACGCGTGGCAGACCGGTTTCATCGCCAACTTCGCGGTCACCAACGCGAGCATGGTGCCGCTCACCGATTGGCGCATCGACTTCGACATGCCGGCGGGGCAATCCGTCCTGCACACGTGGAACAGCACCATCACCCAATCGGGCACGCACTACGTGCTCACCCCCGCCAACTGGAATCGCAGCATTCCCCCCGGTGGTTCGGCCACCGGTGGCCTACGGGGCGTGGTGATCGGTTCCTTCACGCCGCCGTCGAATTGCGTGCTCAACGGCCAGATCCCCTGCACCTAGCCCTGGGCGCCCTCGCGGCGGGACGCACGGCGCCACCGGCGCGCGCGTGCCTCGCATCCGAGCCCGCGTGAGATAAGTGCTACGCTGCCGGGCAGTCGACATCCTTTAACGATCCGTCCGGCGAGGCGGAGAAGGAGGTCAAGTCTCGCATGGGTGCTGTGGGTGAGAGCGGCGTGGACCGCGGAGCCCGGGAACTGATGTCGGCGGCCGACGTCGGTCGCACCATTTCCCGCATCGCACATCAGATCATCGAAAAGACCGCGCTGGACTCACCGGACGCGCCGCGGGTGGTCCTGTTGGGCATCCCGACGCGCGGCGTCACCCTGGCCGGGCGGCTGGCCACCAACATCGCCGAGTACAGCGGGGTGGAAGTCGGCCACGGCGCCCTCGACATCACCCTCTACCGCGACGACCTCATGCAGAAGCCGCCGCGGCCGCTGGAGGCCACCTCGATTCCGGTAGGCGGCATCGACGACGCGCTGGTGATCCTCATCGACGACGTGCTGTACTCCGGGCGATCGGTGCGCTCCGCGCTGGACGCGCTGCGCGACGTCGGCCGCCCGCGGGTGGTGCAGCTGGCGGTGCTGGTCGACCGGGGCCACCGCGAACTGCCACTGCGCGCCGACTACGTCGGCAAGAACGTCCCCACTTCCCGCAGCGAGAGCGTGCACGTGCTGCTGAGCGAGCAGGACGGCCGCGACGCGGTGGTGATCTCCCGATGACGCGGCACCTGCTCGCCGCCGGCGACCTGACCCGCGACGACGCGACCGCCATCCTCGACGACGCCGACCGGTTCGCCCAGGCCCTGGTCGGCCGCGAGATCAAGAAGCTGCCGACCCTGCGCGGCCGCACCGTCATCACGATGTTCTACGAGAACTCCACCCGCACCCGGGTGTCATTCGAGGTCGCGGGCAAGTGGATGAGCGCCGACGTGATCAACGTCAGCGCGGCCGGATCGTCGGTCGGCAAGGGCGAGTCGCTGCGCGACACCGCGTTGACGCTGCGCGCGGCCGGCGCCGACGCGCTGATCATCCGGCACCCGGCCTCGGGCGCCGCGCACCTGCTGGCCGAATGGACCGGCAGCGCCAACGACGGTCCCTCGGTGATCAACGCCGGCGACGGCACGCACGAACATCCGACGCAGGCGCTGCTCGACGCGCTCACCATCCGTCAGCGCCTCGGCGGCATCGAGGGCCGGCGCATCGTGATCGTCGGCGACATCCTGCACAGCCGGGTGGCCCGCTCCAACGTCATGCTGTTGCACACGCTGGGCGCCGAGGTGGTGCTGGTGGCGCCGCCCACGCTGTTGCCGGTCGGCGTCGAGGGCTGGCCGGTCACCGTCTCGAACGACTTCGACGCCGAGCTGCCCGCCGCCGACGCGGTGCTGATGCTGCGCGTGCAGGCCGAGCGGATGAACGGCGGCTTCTTCCCGTCGGTGCGCGAATACTCGTCCCGCTACGGGCTTTCCGATCGCCGTCAGGCCATGCTGCCCGGCCATGCCGTGGTGTTGCACCCGGGTCCGATGCTGCGCGGCATGGAGATCGCCTCCTCGGTCGCCGACTCGTCGCAATCGGCGGTGCTGCAACAGGTTTCGAACGGCGTGCACGTGCGGATGGCGGTGCTGTTCCATGTGCTGGTGGGGGCAGAGGAGATCGCAGCGTGAGCGTGCTCATCCGCGGGGTCCGGTTGTACGGCGAGGGGGATCGCGTCGACGTCCTGGTCGATGACGGCCAGATCGCCGGCATCGGCGCCGGGCTCGACGGGGCCGGAGGGCTCGAAAAAGACCTGGACGTCATCGACGCCACCGGCCAGGTGCTGCTGCCCGGGTTCGTCGACCTGCACACCCACCTGCGCGAGCCGGGCCGCGAATACGCCGAGGACATCGAAACCGGCTCGGCCGCAGCGGCTTTGGGCGGGTACACCGCGGTGTTCGCGATGGCCAACACCAATCCGGTCGCCGACAGCCCGGTGGTGACCGACCACGTCTGGCACCGCGGCCAGCAGGTGGGGCTGGTCGACGTGCACCCCGTCGGCGCCGTCACCGTCGGGCTGGGCGGGGTCGAGCTGACCGAGATGGGCATGATGGCGGCCGGTGCCGCACAGGTGCGGATGTTCTCCGACGACGGCGTCTGCGTGCACGACCCGCTGGTGATGCGCCGCGCCCTCGAGTACGCCACCGGCCTGGGCGTGTTGATCGCCCAGCACGCCGAGGAGCCCCGGCTGACCGTCGGCGCCGTCGCCCACGAGGGGCCCAACGCCGCCCGGCTGGGACTGTCGGGCTGGCCGCGGGCCGCCGAGGAATCGATCGTCGCCCGCGACGCGCTGCTGGCCCGCGACGCCGGCGCCCGCATCCACATCTGCCACGCATCCACCGCCGGCACCGTCGAGCTCCTGAAATGGGCCAAGGGACAAGGCATCTCGATCACCGCCGAGGTCACCCCGCACCACCTGCTGCTCGACGACGGCCGGCTGGCCAGCTACGACGGGGTGAATCGGGTCAACCCGCCGCTGCGCGAGGCCGCCGACGCCGAGGCGCTGCGGCAGGCGCTGGCCGACGGCGTCATCGACTGCGTGGCCACCGATCACGCCCCGCACGCAGAGCACGAGAAGTGCGTTGAGTTCGCCGCGGCGCGTCCCGGCATGCTGGGCCTGCAGACCGCCCTGTCCGTCGTGGTCCAGACGATGGTGACGCCGGGCCTGTTGAGCTGGCGCGACGTCGCCCGGGTGATGAGCGAGAACCCGGCGCGGATCGTCGGCCTGCCCGATCACGGCCGCCCGCTGGAGGTGGGGGAGCCG
This sequence comes from Mycobacterium sp. E2989, assembly GCF_001667595.1. Lineage (NCBI taxonomy): Bacteria > Bacillati > Actinomycetota > Actinomycetes > Mycobacteriales > Mycobacteriaceae > Mycobacterium > Mycobacterium sp. E2989. Next base: position 58,873 of record NZ_LZJX01000079.1, read on the forward strand.
GCCAACCTGACGGTGGTGGACCCAGAGGCCACCTGGACCGTCGCCGGCTCCGATCTGGCCAGCCGGTCGGCGAACACGCCGTTCGAGTCGATGACCCTGCCGGCCACGGTGACGGCGACGATGCTGCGCGGCAAGCTCACCGCTCGAGACGGGAAGTGCCCGGCATGAATTCAGGCACGCTGGTGGGATCGCTGATCTTCGCGGCCGTGCTGGTGGTGGTGATCGCGGTGGTGATCCAGCTGATGATGCGCAGCTGGCGGCGGCGCTCGGAGCGGCAGGATGAACTGATCGGCGACCTGCCCGACATTCCCGACCAGGTGGGCGCGGCCCTGATCACCACCCGCGGACACTACTGCGGTTCCATGCTGGCGCCGGGCTGGCACGAGCGGATCGCGGCTGGCGATCTCGGTTTCCGCAGCAAGGGGGTGCTGACCCGCTATGCCGGCGGAATAATGGTGGAACGCTTACGCGCCCAACCGATTTGGATTCCGAAAGAATCGATTACCGGCATCCGGATGGAGCGCAGCATGGGCGGCAGGGCGGTGGCCCGGATCGGGATATTGGCGATTCGGTGGCGGCTGCCGTCGGGCGCCGAGATCGATACCGGCTTTCGGGCCAACCACCGCGACGAATATGACGCCTGGCTGGAATCCCAGCAGGAGGGAGCCGCGTGACTAAAGCAGTACTGGTACTCGAGGACGGCCGCGTCTTCACCGGCACGCCGTTCGGCAAGGTCGGCCAAACGCTCGGCGAGGCCGTGTTTTCCACCGGCATGTCCGGCTACCAGGAGACGTTGACCGACCCCAGCTACCACCGCCAGATCGTGGTGGCCACCGCGCCGCAGATCGGCAACACCGGCTGGAACACCGAGGACGCCGAGAGCCGGGGCGACAAGATCTGGGTCGCCGGCTACGCGGTGCGCGACCCGTCGCCGCGCGCCTCCAACTGGCGCGCCACCGGCACCCTGGAGGGCGAGCTGGTGCGCCAGCACATCGTCGGGATCGCCGGTATCGACACCCGGGCGGTCGTGCGCCACCTGCGCACCCGCGGCTCGATGAAGGCCGGGGTGTTCTCCGGCGACGCGCTCGCCGACCCGGCCGAGCTGGTAGAGCGGGTGCGGGGCCAGCAGTCGATGCTGGGCGCCGATCTCGCCGGCGAGGTCAGCACGCCGGAGCACTACATCGTGGAACCCGAAGGGCCGCAACGGTTCACGGTGGTCGCGCTGGACCTGGGGATCAAGACCAACACCCCGCGCAACTTCGCCCGCCGCGGCGTCCGCAGCCACGTGTTGCCGTCGTCGACCACGTTCGACCAGATCGCCGACATCGCCCCCGACGGGGTGTTCCTGTCCAACGGCCCCGGCGATCCGGCCACCGCCGATGACGTCGTCGCGCTCACCCGCGAGGTGCTGGGGGCCGGGATCCCGTTGTTCGGCATCTGTTTCGGCAACCAGATCCTGGGCCGGGCGCTGGGGCTGTCCACCTACAAGATGGTCTTCGGGCACCGCGGCATCAACATCCCGGTGATGGACCACGCCACCGGGCGGGTGGCGGTCACCGCCCAGAACCACGGCTTCGCCCTGGAGGGCGAGGCGGGCCAGTCCTTCGACACGCCGTTCGGCGCGGCCGTCGTCAGCCACACGTGCGCCAACGACGGGGTGGTCGAGGGCGTGAAACTCGCTGACGGCCGGGCGTTCTCGGTGCAGTATCACCCGGAGGCCGCCGCCGGTCCGCATGACGCGGAATACCTGTTCGACCAATTCATCGACCTGATGGCTTCCCGAGAAAGCGGAAGGGGCCGCTAGTGCCACGTCGCACCGACCTCAACCACGTGCTGGTGATCGGCTCGGGGCCGATCGTGATCGGCCAGGCCGCCGAGTTCGACTACTCGGGCACCCAGGCCTGCCGGGTGCTGCGGGCGGAGGGGCTGCAGGTCAGCCTGATCAATTCCAACCCGGCCACCATCATGACCGACCCCGAGTACGCCGACCACACCTACGTCGAGCCCATCACCCCGGCGTTCGTCGAGCGGGTGATCGCCCAGCAGGCCGAGCGCGGCAACAAGATCGACGCGCTGCTGGCCACGCTGGGCGGGCAGACGGCGCTCAACACCGCGGTCGCGCTGTTCGAGAACGGGGCGCTGGAGCGCCACGGTGTCGAGCTGATCGGGGCGGACATCGACGCCATCCAGCGCGGCGAGGACCGGCAGATGTTCAAGGACATCGTGGCCAAGGTGGGCGGTGAATCCGCCCGCAGCCGCGTGTGTTTCACCATGGAAGAGGTACGCGAGACGGTCGAGGAGCTCGGGCTGCCGGTGGTGGTGCGGCCCAGCTTCACCATGGGCGGGCTGGGGTCGGGCATGGCGCGATCCGTCGAGGAGGTCGACCGGATGGCCGGCGCCGGCCTGGCCGAAAGCCCCAGCGCCAACGTGCTGATCGAGGAATCGATCTACGGCTGGAAGGAATTCGAGCTCGAGCTGATGCGCGACGGCAACGACAACGTGGTCGTGGTGTGCTCGATCGAGAACTTCGACCCGATGGGCGTGCACACCGGTGACTCGGTCACCGTCGCGCCCGCCATGACCCTCACCGACCGCGAATACCAGCGGATGCGCGACCTGGGCATCGCGATCCTGCGCGAGGTCGGGGTGGACACCGGCGGCTGCAACATCCAGTTCGCGATCAACCCTGCCGACGGCCGGCTGATCGTCATCGAGATGAACCCGCGGGTGTCCCGGTCCAGCGCGCTGGCCTCGAAGGCGACCGGCTTCCCGATCGCCAAGATCGCCGCGAAGCTGGCCATCGGGTACAGCCTCGACGAGATCGTCAACGACATCACCAAGGAAACGCCGGCCTGCTTCGAGCCCACCCTCGACTATGTCGTCGTCAAGGCGCCGCGGTTCGCGTTCGAGAAGTTTCCCGGGGCCGACCCCAGCCTGACCACCACGATGAAGTCCGTCGGCGAGGCGATGTCGTTGGGCCGCAACTTCATCGAGGCGCTCGGCAAGGTGATGCGATCGCTGGAAACCACGCGCGCGGGGTTTTGGACCAAGCCCGACCCGGACGGGGACGTCGGCGAGGTGCTCGACCGGCTGCGCACCCCGACCGAGGGTCGGCTCTACGACATCGAGCTGGCGCTGCGGCTGGGCGCGTCGATCGAGCAGGTCGCGGAGGCCAGCGGCGTCGACCCGTGGTTCCTGGCCCAGATCGGCGAGCTGGGCAAGCTGCGCGCCGAGCTGGTGGACTCCCCGGTGCTCGACATCGACCTGCTGCGGCGGGCCAAACACAGCGGGCTGTCGGACCGCCAGATCGCCGCGCTGCGGCCGGAATTGGCGGGGGAGAACGGCGTCCGCTCGCTGCGCGAGCGCCTCGGCATCCACCCGGTGTACAAGACCGTGGACACCTGCGCGGCCGAGTTCGAGGCCAAGACGCCCTACCACTACAGCAGCTACGAACTCGACCCCGCCGCCGAGACGGAGGTGGCGCCGCAAGCCGAGCGGCCCAAGGTACTGATCCTCGGGTCGGGACCCAACCGGATCGGCCAGGGCATCGAATTCGACTACAGCTGCGTGCACGCCGCAACCACGTTGAGCCAGGCCGGTTTTGAAACCGTCATGGTCAACTGCAACCCGGAGACGGTGTCCACCGACTACGACACCGCCGACCGGCTGTACTTCGAGCCGCTGACCTTCGAGGACGTCCTCGAGGTCTTCCACGCCGAACAGCAGTCGGCCGGCGCGGGACCGGGGGTGGTCGGGGTCATCGTGCAACTGGGCGGGCAGACGCCCCTCGGGCTGGCGCAGCGCCTGGCCGACGCCGGGGTCCCGATCGTGGGCACCCCGCCGGAGGCGATCGACCTGGCCGAAGACCGCGGGGCCTTCGGCGACGTGCTGACCGGCGCCGGATTGCCGGCGCCGAAGTACGGCATGGCAACGACTTTCGCGCAGGCCCGCCGGATCGCCGAGGACATCGGCTACCCGGTGCTGGTGCGGCCGTCGTACGTGCTGGGTGGTCGCGGCATGGAGATCGTCTACGACGAGGAGACACTGGAGGGCTACATCACCCGGGCCACCGAACTGTCGCCCGAGCACCCGGTGCTGGTCGACCGCTTCCTGGAGGACGCGGTGGAGATCGACGTCGACGCGTTGTGCGACGGCAGCGAGGTCTACATCGGCGGCATCATGGAGCACATCGAGGAAGCGGGCATCCATTCCGGCGACTCGGCGTGCGCGCTGCCGCCGGTCACGTTGGGCCGCAGCGACATCGAGAAGGTGCGCCACGCCACCGAGGCCATCGCCCACGGCATCGGCGTGATCGGGCTGCTCAACGTGCAGTACGCCCTCAAGGACGACGTGCTCTATGTCTTGGAGGCCAACCCGCGTGCCAGCCGCACGGTTCCCTTCGTGTCCAAGGCCACCGCGATCCCGCTGGCCAAGGCGTGCGCCCGGATCATGTTGGGCGCCAACATTCCCCAGCTGCGCGCCGAGGGCATGCTGGCGGCCGCCGGGGACGGCGCCCACGCGGCCCAGAACGCCCCGATCGCGGTCAAGGAGGCCGTGCTGCCGTTCCACCGCTTCCGGCGCACCGACGGGGCCGCCATCGATTCGCTGCTGGGTCCGGAGATGAAATCGACCGGCGAGGTGATGGGCATCGACCGCGACTTCGGCAGCGCCTTCGCCAAGAGCCAGACCGCCGCCTACGGGTCGCTGCCCGCCGAGGGCACCATCTTCGTCTCGGTCGCCAACCGGGACAAGCGGTCGCTGGTGTTCCCGGTCAAGCGCCTGGCCGACCTGGGCTTCCGGGTGCTGGCCACCGAGGGCACGGCGGAGATGTTGCGGCGCAACGGGATTCCCTGCGATGAGGTCCGCAAGCACTTCGAGCCGCCGGGCGACGGGCGACCCGCGATGTCCGCCGTGGACGCGATCAAGGCCGGCGAAATCGACATGGTGATCAACACGCCCTACGGCAACTCCGGTCCGCGCATCGACGGCTACGAGATCCGCTCCGCCGCGGTCTCGGTCAACATTCCCTGCGTCACGACGGTGCAGGGCGCCTCGGCCGCCATCCAGGGCATCGAGGCGGGCATCCGCGGCGACATCGGCGTGCGGTCCCTGCAGGAGCTGCACAGCCTGATGGGCCAGGGCGCCGCGCCCGGGCAAGGCGATCGGTGACCGGGTTCGGCCTGCGGCTGGCCGAGGCCAAGGCGCAACGCGGGCCGCTGTGCGTGGGCATCGATCCGCACCCCGAGCTGCTGCGCGCCTGGGACCTGCCGACCACGGCCGACGGGGTGGCGGCGTTCTGCGACATCTGCGTCGAGGCGTTCTCCGGGTTCGCCGTCGTCAAGCCCCAGGTCGCCTTCTTCGAGCCCTACGGCGCCGCGGGGTTCGCGGTGCTGGAACGCACCATCGCGGCCCTGCGCGCGGCGGGGGTGCTGGTTTTGGCCGACGCCAAGCGCGGTGACATCGGCACCACGATGGCCGCCTACGCCGCCGCCTGGGCGGGTGACTCGCCGCTGGCCGCCGACGCGGTGACGGCCTCGCCGTATCTGGGGTTCGGCTCGCTGCGGCCGCTGCTGGAGGCGGCCGCCGCGCACGACCGAGGCGTGTTCGTGCTGGCCGCCACCTCCAACCCCGAGGGCGCGACCGTGCAGCGCGCCGCCTTCGACGGCCGCACGGTGGCCCAGTTGGTCGTCGACCAGGCGGCTGTGGTGAACAAGTCCGCCACGCCGCACGGGCCCGGCTATGTCGGAGTGGTGGTCGGCGCGACGGTGCTTCAGGCCCCCGACCTCAGCGCGCTGGGCGGACCGGTGCTGGTGCCGGGCCTGGGCGTGCAGGGCGGACGGCCCGAGGCGCTCGCCGGGCTGGGCGGGGCGGATCCGGGCCAGCTGCTCCCCGCGGTGGCCCGCGAGGTGCTGCGCGCGGGGCCGGGCGTGCCCGAACTGCGGGCGGCCGGCGAGCGGATGCTGGACGCCGTCGCCTACCTGGCCGCCCCGTAGCCCGTCGTACGGGGCCCTACGTGCGCGTCAGTCCGACGCTAGCGACGTGCTGGGGCGCGCGGTCTCCACGATCACGGTGGTGGCCTTGACGACGGCCACGGCGACGCTGCCGGGGCGCAACTGCAGCTCCTCGGCGGCCTCGGTGCTCATCAGCGACACCACGGTGAAGGGACCGCACTGCATCTCCACCTGGGTCATCACCTTGTCGCTGGTCACCTGGGTCACCAGCCCGACGAACCGGTTGCGGGCCGAGCTGCCGATGCTGAGCGGATCCGGGGGCGGGGCCGGGGCGTTGCTGCGCGAAAAGCGGGCCAGATCCTCGCTGGCGATGACTTTGCGGCCGGCGGCGTCGTGGCTGACCGCCAGGGACCCCTGGTTGATCCATCGCCGGACCGTGTCGTCGCTGACTCCGAGCAGCTCAGCGGCCTGACGGATCCGCAGGTTCGACACGGCTAGATGGTAACTCCCTGCGTATCGGCCGGGGCTCGTACCAGCAATCGGCTCGCGAATCGCACCCGCGCGGCTACGCAGGCGCGACACGCGCGACACGCGACGAAAAATGCGAGATCGCCCGCATGACGCGTCTCGGCCCGCCGCGGCCCCCATCGGCCGGCGCCTCCCGCCTGCCCTCGGGCACCGCCCAGCCCGGCAAAACGGCTGCTCAGAGCGCTGCGGGCGCCCTCCTGGTAGGCCGGTTGGCCGACCTGACGGCCCCCGGTACGGCGGCCCTCAGGGCGGCCACGGCGACCGGTTTTTCGGGGCACCCGCCGGGCTCATGCTGGGAGTTTGTCCCCGGAACCAGGGGGCCGGGTTAGATTTCGTCAGGAGGCCTGAGTACGGTCGTCTCCGCTGGCTGAAGTAGCAGGCAGAGACACAAAGCGATCGATTGAGATTGATTGATCAGATACGGAGGAATCGTGGCCCTTCCCCAGTTGACCGACGAGCAGCGCGCGGCCGCGTTGGAGAAGGCGGCTGCCGCACGTCGAGCACGAGCAGAGCTCAAGGACCGGCTGAAGCGCGGCGGCACCAACCTCACGCAGGTGCTCAAGGACGCCGAGACCGACGAAGTCCTGGGCAAGATGAAGGTTTCCGCGCTGCTTGAGGCGTTGCCCAAGGTGGGCAAGGTCAAAGCGCAGGAAATCATGACCGAGCTGGAGATCGCCCCCACCCGCCGCCTGCGGGGCCTCGGCGACCGCCAGCGCAAGGCCCTGCTGGAAAAGTTCGGCTCCTAGTCCGGCCAGCCCGGCCGAGTTGGCCAACCCGCCCTGTGGGCGTCGCGGCCCAGGAGCGCCTGTGAGCGCCGGCGGGGGACCGGACGTCGAGCACGGGACGCGTCCCGCACCACCGGGACGTGTGGTCGTGCTGTCCGGTCCCTCCGCGGTCGGCAAGTCGACGGTGGTCAGATGCCTGCGCGAGCGGGTTCCTGACCTGCATTTTTCCGTCTCGGCCACGACGCGGGCGCCGCGGCCGGGCGAGGTCGACGGCGTCGACTACCACTTCGTCAGCCCCGGCCGCTTCCAGCAGCTCATCGACGACGGCGCACTGCTGGAGTGGGCCGACATCCACGGCGGGCTGCACCGGTCGGGCACCCTGGCCGAGCCGGTGCGGACCGCGACGGCAGCCGGAATCCCCGTGCTCATCGAGGTGGACCTGGCCGGCGCCAGGGCCGTCAAGAAGGCGATGCCGGAGGCCGTCACCGTGTTCCTGGCCCCGCCCAGCTGGCAGGATCTGGAGGCCAGGCTCGTCGGCCGCGGCACCGAAACGCCGGAGGCCATGCGGCGCCGGCTCGAGACCGCCCGCATCGAAATGGCGGCCCAGGACGACTTCGACGAGGTCGTCGTCAACAGTCAATTGGAGTCTGCGTGCGCCGAATTGGTATCCTTGCTGGTGGGAACTGCGCCGGGTCGGCATGACCCGCCTGGCCAGACCAGGAGCCGGACCAGATCCAATCGAGATTGAGCATCGAATTGCCAGCGGTACCAGCCGCTTTAATCCGCCAGGAGATTGACCTACGTGACTATTCCGCAGTCTGACGCGGCGTTGGCCGCCGTCCCCGATCGGTTCGACCCGTCGGCCGGGGGGCAGGGCGCCTACGACACCCCGCTGGGCATCACCAACCCGCCCATCGACGAGTTGCTCGACCGCGTGTCGAGCAAGTACGCCCTGGTGATCTACGCCGCCAAGCGCGCCCGCCAGATCAACGACTACTACAACCAGCTCGGCGAGGGCATCCTCGAATACGTTGGGCCGCTTGTCGAGCCGGGGCTTCAGGAGAAGCCGCTGTCGATCGCGCTGCGGGAGATCCACGCCGACCTGCTCGAGCACACCGAGGGCGAGTAACAGGGCAGGGCCGGGCCAACTGTGGACCGCAAACGGATTGTCGTCGGCGTCTCCGGTGGCATCGCCGCTTACAAGGCGTGCACGGTCGTTCGTCAGCTCTCCGAGGCCGGTCATCTCGTCCGCGTCATCCCCACCGAGTCGGCGCTGCGCTTCGTCGGAGCCGCCACGTTCGAGGCGCTCTCCGGCCAGCCCGTGCACACCGACGTTTTCGCGAACGTCCCCGAGGTGCCGCACGTCCAGCTGGGCCAGAAGGCCGACCTGGTCGTGGTGGCGCCGGCCACCGCGGACCTGCTCGCCCGCGCGGTGCACGGCCGCGCCGACGACCTGCTGACCGCCACCCTGCTCACGGCCAGGTGCCCGGTGATGTTCGCGCCGGCGATGCACACCGAGATGTGGTTGCACCCGGCCACCGTCGACAACGTGGCCACCCTGCGGCGCCGCGGGGCGGTGGTGCTGGAACCGGCGTTCGGCCGGCTCACCGGCGCCGACAGCGGCTCCGGCCGGCTGCCCGAGGCCGAGGAGATCACCACGCTGGCCCAGCTGCTGCTGGAACGCCACGACGCGCTGCCCTACGACCTCGCCGGCTGCAAGATGCTGGTGACCGCGGGCGGCACCCGCGAACCGATCGACCCGGTGCGCTTCATCGGCAACCGCAGCTCCGGCAAGCAGGGCTACGCGGTGGCGCGGGTCGCCGCGCAGCGCGGCGCCGAGGTCACGCTGATCGCCGGGCACACCGCGGGGCTGATCGACCCGGCCGGGGTCGAGGTCGTGCGCGTCAGCTCGGCGGAGCAACTCGGCGACGCGGTGGCCAAGCACGCCCCCGCCGCGGACGTGCTGGTGATGGCCGCGGCCGTCGCCGACTTCCGGCCCGCGCAGGTTTCGGCCGCCAAGATCAAAAAGGGCCCAGACGATCAGGACAGCCCGCCCACGATCGAGCTGGTCCGCAACGACGACGTGCTCGCCGGTGCGGTGCGGGCGCGTGCCAGCGGCGAGCTGCCCAACATGCGGGCCATCGTCGGGTTCGCCGCGGAAACGGGCGACGCCAACGGCGACGTGCTCTTCCATGCGCGCTCCAAGTTGCGCCGCAAGGGCTGCGACCTGTTGGTGGTGAACGCGGTGGGCGACGGCAGGGCGTTCGAGGTGGACAGCAACGACGGCTGGCTGCTCGCGTCCGACGGCACCGAGTCCGCGCTGCAGCACGGCTCCAAGACGCTGATGGCCAGTCGTATCGTGGATGCGATCGCCACGTTCCTGCACGGCGGCGGATAAGACGGTTCGGTTCGCCTGAGGCGCCAGGCCAGGTGCCGGCCGGCGCGATGCCAGCCGATATAATTCGGTTTACTAACTATTCGGAAGGATTGAGATTGTGAGCGAAAAGGGTCGCCTGTTTACCAGTGAGTCGGTGACTGAGGGACATCCCGACAAGATCTGTGACGCGATCAGCGACTCGGTCCTCGACGCCCTGCTGGCGCAGGACCCCCGCTCACGTGTCGCGGTCGAGACGCTGGTCACCACCGGCCAGGTGCACGTCGTCGGTGAGGTGACCACGTCGGCCAAGGAGGCGTTCGCCGACATCACCAACATCGTCCGCGCGCGGATCCTCGACATCGGCTACGACTCGTCGGACAAGGGCTTCGACGGGGCGTCGTGCGGGGTGAACATCGGCATCGGCGCCCAGTCGCCCGACATCGCCCAGGGCGTCGACACCGCCCACGAGGCGCGCGTCGAGGGCGCCGCGGACCCGCTGGACTCCCAAGGCGCCGGCGACCAGGGCCTGATGTTCGGCTACGCGATCAACGACACCCCCGAGCTGATGCCGCTGCCGATCGCGCTGGCCCACCGGCTGTCGCGCAAGCTGACCGAGGTGCGCAAGAACGGCACGCTGGGATACCTGCGCCCGGATGGCAAGACGCAGGTCACCATCGCCTACGAGGACGACGTCCCGGTGCGCCTCGACACGGTGGTCGTCTCGACGCAGCACGCCGACGGCATCGACCTGGAGAAGAAGCTCGACCCCGACATCCGCGAGCACGTCCTGCAAACCGTGCTGAACGAGCTGGCGCACGACACCCTCGACGCGTCGGGCACCCGGGTGCTGGTCAACCCCACCGGCAAGTTCGTCCTCGGCGGCCCGATGGGCGACGCGGGCCTGACCGGCCGCAAGATCATCGTCGACACCTACGGCGGCTGGGCCCGCCACGGCGGCGGCGCGTTCTCCGGCAAGGATCCGTCCAAGGTGGACCGGTCCGCGGCGTACGCGATGCGCTGGGTGGCCAAGAACATCGTCGCCGCCGGGCTGGCGGAGCGGGTCGAGGTCCAGGTGGCCTACGCGATCGGCAAGGCCGCCCCGGTCGGCCTGTTCATCGAGACGTTCGGTACCGCGACCGTCGACCCGGTCAAGATCGAGAAGATCGTGCCCGAGGTGTTCGACCTGCGCCCCGGCGCGATCATCCGCGACCTGGACCTGCTGCGCCCCATCTACGCGCAGACCGCCGCCTACGGCCACTTCGGCCGCACCGACATCGAGCTGCCGTGGGAGCAGCTCAACATGGTCGACGAGCTCAAGCGCGCGATCTAGGCGGCGGGTGGTCGGCGTCCAACGCCGGCAATCCGTCGATGCTGCGCCGGTTGCGCTGGACCAGGCGGACGTACGCCTCGGCGGGCGCCTTGTTGTGGTGTTCGTCGAGGACCGGCCGTTCGTCGACGAGCTCGTAATACGGCACCGCGAACCCGCACGCGTCGGCGATCCGCTCCAGGTCGACGACGATGACGGCGCGCACGCCGGCGTGCGGCTTGCCGAAATGCGCTGCGAGGCCGCCGAAATCGGCGTCGTCGGGGCGGACCACCCGTCCGGTGCCGAACAGCCGCAGGATGCGCGAGTTGCGGCTGAACGAGCAGAACATGATCGTGATCCGGCCGTTGTCCCGCAGGTGGGCAATGGTTTCCACGCCGCTGCCGAACAGGTCCAGATAAGCGACGGTGTGGTCGTCGAGCACCGCGAAGGTGTCCCGATATCCCTTGGGGGACAGGTTGATTCGGCCTCCCTCGGAGGGCGCGGTGGCCACGAAGAACATCGCCTGGTCGCTGATGAACCGCTCCAGTGACTCGTCGAGACGCGCAAATTCCTTGGCCACGCGTGAAGCCTAGCGCCGGGCACCGACGGCCAGCACCGGGTTTTTCACCTCGGCCGGGGCCGGCGAGCGCGCTCAGCCGGTGAATTCGTAGTCGTCGAGGTCGAAGCGCCGGCTGCGCCAGTAGGCCTCCACGGTGGTGGTGGGGCGCAGCGGCACGTCGCCGTTCTTGTCGAAGTAGTAGCTGTTGGCCAGGCGGCAACTGTCCTGCCAGAAGATCTGCCGGTGCCGTCGGCGCAGCATCTCGGCGAAGTACCGGTCGTTGGCCTCCTCGGTGACCTCGACCCGCGTCGCGCCCTCGCGTCGCGCCCGTTTCAGGCACCGCACGATGTGGTGGGTCTGCGTCTCGATCAGCGCGAAATACGACGAGCCCACGTAGCCGTACGGCCCGAACACGGTGAACAGGTTGGGGAAATCGGGGACGCTTACGCCCTCGTAGGCCTGCAACCGGTGTTCGTCCCAGAACCGGCTCAGCGACTTGCCGCCGCTGCCGGTGACCGCGAACGTCGGGACGTCGTCGGGATCCATCACTTTGAAGCCGGTGGCCAGGATCAGCACGTCTATCTCGTGGTGTTCGCCGTCGGTGGTCGCGACCGCGTCGGGCGTGATCTTGTCGATCGGCTCGGTCACCAGTCGCACGTTGTCCCGGTTGAACGTGGCCAGGTACTCGTTGTGAAAACCGGGGCGTTTGCAGCCGACCGCGTAGCGCGGGGTGAGCTGGTCGCGCACCGCCGGGTCGTGCACCTGTTTGCGTAGGTAGGCCAGCCCGGCCGATTCCATCCTCTTGGCCAGCGGCAGGACGGTGAAGTAGTGCGCGGAGATCGGGAAGGTGACTTCGACGAAGGCCTGGCTGAGCAGCCGTTGCAGAATCTTGCCGCCGGGAATGCGCATCGCCCAGCGGGCCGGCGCGGGCAACGCGACGTCCAGCTTGGGGAAGCACCAGATCGGGGTGCGCTGAAAAACGGTGAGCTGGGCGACGATCGGCGCGATCTCGGGAATGACCTGGACGGCCGAGGCGCCGGTGCCGATGATCGCGACGCGCTTGCCGCTCAGGTCCTGGTCGTGATCCCAGCGGGCCGTGTGCATCGTCACCCCGCCGAAGGTGTCCACCCCGTCGATGTCGGGCAGGTTGGGCACGGTGAGCACGCCGCACGCGCTGATCAGGAACCGGGCGGTGACCGTGCCCCCCGGGTCGGTCTGCACCCGCCACAGGCACTGCTCGTCGTCGAACTCGGCCGATTGCACCTTGGTGTTCAACCGGATTCGCGACCCGATGCCGTATTTGTCGACGCAGTGTTCGGCGTACGCCTTGAGCTCACGGCCCCGGGCGTACGTGCGCGACCAGTCCGGGCTCTGCTCGAAGGAGAACTGGTAGGAGAACGACGGAATGTCCACGGCGATACCGGGATACGTGTTCCAGTGCCACGTCCCGCCCACCCCGTCGCCGGCCTCGACGACGAGGTAGTCGGGCAGTCCGGCGCGGTCGAGCTTGATGGCGGCGCCGATCCCGGAGAAACCGGCGCCCACGATCAGGGTGTGGTAATCGGGAGTGCTGTTCATCGGTGCCCGCCTAGGGGTGTAGCGCCTTCTTCAGGGCGGCCAGCCCGCGGTCGGTGGCGTCACCGGCCGCGGGGATCACCAGCGCGAAGCTGGCGTAGCCGTGGACGAGGGTGGGCTCGTTGCTCAATTCGGCGGGCACGCCCGCCGCGTTGAGCAGTTCGGCGTAGCGGGCCCCGTCGTCGCGCAGCGGATCGTGTTCGGCGGTCCCGATGAACGCGGGCGGCAAGCCGGACATCTCCGTCGCGTTCGCCGGGGCGAGGGTGACGGGCAGCGTCGTGGGGTCGCTGATGTCGATGTGCGGCAGGTACCAGGACAGGAAGGCGTCGATCACGTCGCGGTCCAGGATGGGCGCGTTGGCGTTCTCGGTGAACGACGGCAGCGACAGGTCGGCGGTGACGACGGGGTACCACAGCAGCTGGAAGCTCAGCGCGGGCCCGGCGTTCTCGTTGGCCAGGTGGGCCATCACCGCGGCCAGGTTGCCGCCGGCCGAGTCGCCGGCCACGGCGATCCGGTCGGGGTCACCGCCCAGCTCGGCCGCGTTCTCGGCGACCCAGCGTAACGCCGCCCAGGCGTCGTCGACCCCGGCGGGGAACGGATGCTCGGGTGCCAGCCGGTAGTCGACCGACACCACGATGGCCTCGGCGCCGACGGCGTGCGAGCGGGCGACGGGGTCGTGGGTGTCCAGGCCGCCGAGGCAGAACCCGCCGCCGTGGTAGTAGACGACGACCGGCAGCGCTTCCGCCGGTTCCAGGGGTGGCCAGTAGATGCGCACGGGAATGTCGCAGTGCTCGCCGTAGTCGATCGTGCGGTCCTCGATCCGCAGGTCGGGCAGCATTTCGGGCGGCACCTGGAGCATGCGCATCCGGCGGCGCGCGACCTCCACGCCGTCGGACGCTCGGAACGTCAACGGGAAGGCGTCCAGCAACGCCTTGAACGTCGGGTCGATGCCCGCGCGGGCGAAGGTGGGCTCCGTCATGGATTCACCGTACGCCCAGCATTCACCCGCGCAGGCCGGTTCGCAGGGCGGTCAGGCCGCGCTCCATCGCCGCGGTGGCCGCCGGCACCACGCCGCCGTAGCCGAGGTACCCGTGCACCAGGGTCTCGGCGTTGTGCACCTCGACGGGCACGCCTGCGGCGCCGAGCAGTTCGCCGTACCGGATGCCGTCGTCGCGCAGCGGGTCGTAACCGGCGACGGCGATGTAGGCGGCCGCGAGCCCGGACAGGTCGGCCGCCCGCCCCGGCGCCATGCCCGGCGGCGGGGCCGACAGGTCGACTTCGCCCGCGTACCACCGCGAGAACTCCGCGACGGCCCTGACGTCGAGGATCGGCGCGCCGGCGTTTTCGGTGAAGGACGGCAGCGAGGAGTCCCACATCGTGGAGGGGTACCACAACAGCTGGAACAGGATCGGTGGTGCGCCGTGATCGCGCGCCCGCTGCGCCATCACGGCGCTGATGGTTCCACCGGCCGAATCCCCGGCGACGGCCAGCCGATTCGGGTCGCCGCCCAGCTCAGCGGCGTGCTCGGCGGCCCAAAGCGTTGCGGCCCAAGCGTCTTCGACCGCGGCGGGGTAGGGGTGTTCGGGGGCCAGCCGGTAGTCGACGGACACCACGATGGCGTCGGCGCCGACCGCGTGCTGGCGAGCCGTGCCGTCGTAGCTGTCGAGGTCGCCCACGACGAAGCCCCCGCCGTGGAAATACAACACGACGGGCGGCACGGTGCTCTCGGATTCGATTGGCGGCCAATAGATCCGGACGCCGACGGGCCCCGCCGGGCCGGCGATGGCCCGGTCCTCGACGCGCAGCTTCGGGTGCAGCGGCCGGCGGGGCAGGTCGCGGAAGCGCTGCCGCGCCGCGTCAACGCCGTCGTCGGTGGATAGCCGGAAGGGAACCGCATCCAGTACCTTCTGCAGGATGGGGTCGATCGCGGGCTTTTCGTCGGCTGTGTTGTCCAAGCTTGGCATGGAGGTACCGTACGCATCTCGTCTGGTGCTCGGCGGCTGGGTGGTGGCCGGCTGGGCGGCGCTTGGCTACGGCGTCTACCTGACGGTGTTGGCGCTGGGCTCGCCGCCGGGAACCGAGCTGACCGGGCATTGGGTGCTGCAGCCGCTGTTCAAGGCCTCGATGGCGTTGTTGCTGACGGCCGCCGCGGTGGGCCACGCCGTTGTCCGCGAGCGGCGGTGGCTGATGCCCGCCCTGCTGCTGTCGGCCGTCGGCGACTGGGCGCTGGCGATTCCGTGGTGGACCCAGTCCTTCGTCGTGGGCCTGGCCGCATTCCTGTTGGCCCACTTGTGTTTCCTGGGCGCGCTGCTGCCGCTGGTGGCCAGGCGCCCGTCCAGGCCGCGCATCGCTGCCGTGGTCGCCATGTGCCTGGCCACCATCGCGCTGCTGGCGTGGTTCTGGCCGCACCTGGGCAAACTGGCCCTCCCCGTGACGGCCTACATTATGGTGCTGACCGCGATGGTGTGCGCCGCCCTGTTGGCGCAGCTGCCGACGATCTGGACGGCGGTGGGGGCGGTGTGTTTCGCGGCGTCCGATTCGCTGATCGCCATCGGCCGCTTCATCCTGGGCAACGAGGCACTGGCGGTGCCGATTTGGTGGTCGTACGCCGCGGCGCTGATCCTCATGACGGCGGGGTTCTTCTTCGGCCGTGAGGCGCCGGCCGACGCGGGCGACCCGGCGCCGGCCGAGGGCTGACCGTTCCGGGCCGGACGGTAAAGGCGTTGGACGACAACCCATTTCGATTGTGTAGGGCGCCGTGAGCGGCGGCCCGCGCACGCCCGGTGAGGTCGAACCCATCGCCCGGGTGCTGCCGATGCTCTCGGTGCCGCACCTGGACCGTGAGTTCGACTACCTGGTGACGGCCGAGCAGTCCGACGACGCCCAACCGGGGGTGCGGGTGCGGGTGCGGTTCCACGGCCGGCTGGTCGACGCGTTCGTGCTCGAGCGCCGCAACGACACCGACCACCCCGGCAAGCTGGGTTGGCTGGACCGCGTCGTGTCGGCCGAACCGGTGCTGACCCCCGAGATCCGCCGGTTGGTCGACGCGGTGGCGGCCCGCTACGCCGGGACCCGGCCGGACGTGCTGCGCCTGGCGGTGCCCGCCCGGCACGCCCGGGTGGAGCGGGAAGCCGCGGAAGTCCCGCGGCCGGCGGTGCCCGCGCCCGTCGACCCGTCGGCGTGGGAGGCGTACGGGCGGGGCGCGCAGTTCCTGGACGCGCTGGCCGAATCCCGGGCCGCGCGCGCGGTCTGGCAGGCGTTGCCGGGGGAGTCCTGGGCGGACCGCTTCGCCGAGGCCGCCGCCCAGACCATCCGCGCCGGCCGGTCGGTGCTGGCGATCGTGCCCGACCAGCGCGACCTGGACACCCTGTGGCGCGCCGCG
This sequence comes from Mycobacterium sp. E2989, assembly GCF_001667595.1. Lineage (NCBI taxonomy): Bacteria > Bacillati > Actinomycetota > Actinomycetes > Mycobacteriales > Mycobacteriaceae > Mycobacterium > Mycobacterium sp. E2989. The sequence continues at coordinate 75,276 of NZ_LZJX01000079.1, forward strand.
ACCGCGCGCGTCGAGGAGGCCGCCGTGGTGGCGCTTTCGGCCGGGCTGGGCCCGGCCGCCCGCTACCGGCGGTGGCTCGCCGCGCTGCGCGGCCACGCGCGGCTGGTAATCGGCACGCGCAGTGCGGTTTTCGCGCCGCTGAACGACCTGGGTCTGGTCATGGTGTGGGCCGACGCCGACGACACCCTGGCCGAGCCGCGCGCCCCCTACCCGCACGCCCGGGAGGTGGCGATGCTGCGCGCGCATCAGGCGCGGTGCGCGGCGCTGATCGGGGGCTACGCGCGCACCGCCGAGGCGCAGGCGCTGGTGCGCAGCGGCTGGGCGCACGACATCGTCGCGCCCCGGGCGGTGGTGCGCGCCCGCACACCGCGGGTGGTCGCCCTCGACGACACCGGCTACGCCGACGAACGCGACCCGGCCGCGCGCACCGCGCGCATTCCGTCCATCGCCCTGCGCGCCGCCCGGGCGGCGCTCGAGGCCGGGGCGCCGGTGCTGGTGCAGGTGCCCCGGCGCGGCTACGTCCCGTCGCTGGCGTGCGCGCGCTGCCGCACCATCGCGCGGTGCCGGCACTGCACCGGCCCCCTGTCGCTGCAGGAGGGCGGCCAGGCGCTGGTCTGCCGGTGGTGCGGGCGCATCGACCCGACGCGGCGCTGCGCGCGCTGCGGGTCGGACGCCGTCCGCGCGGTGGTGGTCGGGGCGCGCCGCACGGCCGAGGAGCTCGGCCGCGCATTTCCCGGTACCGCCGTGATCACCTCGTCGGGGGACGGCGTCGTGCCCGAAGTCGCCGCCGGCCCGGCCCTGGTGGTGGCCACCCCGGGCGCCGAGCCCGCCGCGTCCGGCGGCTACGGCGCGGCTTTGTTGTTGGATACCTGGGCGCTGCTGGGCCGCCAGGACCTGCGCGCCGCCGAGGACGCGCTGTGGCGCTGGATGAGCGCCGCGGCGCTGGTGCGGGCCCGCGGGGACGGCGGCATGGTGCTGGTGGTGGCCGAATCTTCAATTCCCACAGTGCAATCGCTGATCCGCTGGGATCCGGTGGGGCACGCCGATTCGGACCTGGCGGCCCGGACCGAAGTGGGCCTGCCGCCGAGCGTGCACATCGCGGCCCTCGACGGTGCCGCGGAAGCGGTGGCGGCGCTGCTGGACGAGGCCGGGTTGCCGGACGGCGCCGATGTGCTGGGGCCGGTCGATTTGCCGGCGGGGGTGCGCCGCCCGGCGGGCACCCCGCCCGGGGTGCCGGTGACGCGGATGCTGGTGCGGGCCCGCCGGGAGCAGGGCCTGGCGCTGGCCGCGTCGCTGCGCCGCGGCGTGAGCGTGCTGTCCGCGCGCCAGGCCCACGAGCCGGTCCGGGTGCAGATCGACCCGTTGCACGTCGGATGACCTCCCCAAATTTTGCCAAAGGGGATAGTATGCGTCGGAAATAGTGCCTGACTACGATATTGGAAGGTTGTTACACTTCCACTTCTTTAGCCACCGAGAGACCGGAGATTCTCCGGAGAGGGGCGAGATGGCAGCGGAGAACGCGACCACGGCGGACGAGTCGCTCGATGCAATCACCGACGCTTTGCTGACGGCTTCCCGCTTGCTGGTTGCCATCTCGGCACGCTCGATCGGCCAGGTCGACGAGACCATCACGATCCCGCAATTCCGCACGCTGGTGATCCTGTCCAACCGCGGCCCGGTCAACCTGGCGACGCTGGCCGGTCTGCTCGGCGTGCAACCGTCGGCCACCGGGCGGATGGTCGACCGGCTCGTCGCGGCCGGACTGATCGACCGCCTCCCGCACCCCACGTCGCGGCGCGAGCTGCTCGCCGCGCTGACGAAGCGGGGGCGGGAGGTCGTGCGTCAGGTCACCTCGTACCGGCGCAACGAGATCGCGACCATCGTCGAGAAGATGCCGCCGGCGGAGCGCCACGGCCTGGTGCGGGCCCTGACCTCGTTCACCGCCGCCGGCGGAGAGCCCGACGTGCACATGGACGCCGACATCGATTTGTAGTGTCGCTCAGCGCTTCTCGGCGGTGACCAACAGGTACTCCCACTTCATGGCGCCATTGGTGAGGTATTGCTGCGCGAGTTCGACGAGTTGGGCGTCGAGCTCGGCGGCCAGCACGCCGTTGTGGCCGATGTTCGCATACGCCTCGATCGTCGGGCCGTAGTGGCTTTTGAAGTACGCGTGCACCGCCTCCGCGGTGTCGAACCGGTTCACTTCCAGCAGGCCCCGCACCGCCGTCAGCCGGCCCACCCGATCGCCGAGCAGTCCGGTGACGTAGCCCTCGCGCCCCCACAACGCGGCCGGCGGTACGGCCTGCGACAGGCTGGGCCGGTAGGGCCGAATGGTGGCGAGCATCCGGCCGAAAAACCCCTCCGGGGTCCAGCTGATCACGCCGATCGTCCCGCCCGGCCGGCAGACCCGAACCAGTTCGTCGGCGGCCCGCTGCTGCTGCGGCGCGAACTGCACGCCGATCGCGGAAATGACGACGTCGAACTCGCCGTCGCCGAAGGGCAGGGCGTGCGCGTTGGCTTCCCGGTAGTCGATGGTCAACCCGTGCGCGGCGGCCCGGGCCCGCGACCGCTGCAGCAGCTCGGGGGTGAGGTCGCTGGAAACGACGGCCGCGCCCGTCGCGGCGGCCGGCAGCGTGATGTTGCCGGACCCGGCCGCGACGTCGAGCACCCGCATGCCCGGTCCGATGCCGGCGGCCTTGACCAGGACGGGGCCCAGCGGGGCCATCACTTCCTCGGCCATCAGGGCGTAGTCGCCGAGCGCCCACACCGCGCGATGGGGAGCGGCGTCGCTGATAGTGGTGTCGAGAGTCATCAGGCCTCCTTGGGGGTAAGGAAAGGACTGCCCACTCGACGTCGTTGTCCCTAGCACGGCAGTGCGGCCGGCCGGAATAGAAGCTAACCGCTAGAAACAGTATGCATCAGAAATAATGTATCCACGCAAGTTAAAGTCAGGGCGCGGGTGCGGCTTTCTAGACTGTGCCGGTGCGCCTCGTCTTCGCCGGCACCCCCGAACCCGCGCTGCCCGCGCTGCGCCAACTCATCGATTCGCCCCGTCACGAGGTGATCGCCGTGCTGACCCGGCCCGACGCCGCCGTCGGCCGGCACGGCAAGCCGCAGCCGTCGCCGGTGGCCCGCGAAGCGCTTGACCGGGGCATCCCGCTGCTGCGGCCGGCGCGGCCGAACTCGGACGAGTTCGTCGCCGAACTGTCGGAACTGGCGCCCGACTGCTGCGCGGTCGTGGCGTACGGCGCGTTGCTGCGCGACGGCCTGCTCGGCGTGCCCCCGCACGGGTGGATCAACCTGCACTTCTCGCTGCTGCCCGCCTGGCGCGGGGCGGCGCCGGTGCAGGCGGCGATCGCGGCCGGGGACACCATCACCGGGGCGACGACGTTCCGGATCGAGCCCAGCCTGGACTCGGGCCCGGTTTACGGGGTGGTCACCGAGACCATCCGACCGACCGACACCGCGGGGGAACTGCTTGAGCGCCTGGCCGTTTCGGGTGCGGTGTTGCTGTCGACGACCCTGGACGGCATCGCCGATGGAACGTTGACGCCGCGACCGCAACCCGCCGACGGCGTCAGCATCGCGCCGAAGATCACCGTCGAGCAGGCCCGGGTGCAGTGGGACTTGCCGGCGCACGTCGTGGAGCGCCGGATCCGCTCCGTCACACCCAATCCCGGCGCCTGGACGCTGATCGGCGACCTGCGCATCAAGCTCGGCCCGGTGTTCATCGACGCCGATGCCCCAGAGCCGTTGGCGCCCGGCGCAATTCACGTTGATCGCAAGAACGTCTGGCTCGGCACCGGTTCACAAGCCGTGCGGCTGGGCCAGATACAGCCGCCCGGAAAGAAACTCATGAACGCCGTCGACTGGGCCCGCGGCGCGCGTCTCGATCCCGCGACGCGGGCGACATGAGCCGGCCCCGGCAATCGGACCGCGGGCGCGGCAGGCGGCGCCGGCCGCTCGACCCCGCGCGCGCCGCCGCGTTCGGCGTGCTGCGGGCGGTCAGCGAGCGGGACGCCTACGCGAACCTGGCGCTGCCCGCGCTGCTGCGCGACCGGGGGATCAGCGGCCGGGACGCCGCGTTCGCCACCGAGCTGACCTACGGCACCTGCCGCACCCGCGGCC
>NZ_LZJX01000080.1:0-35859 GCF_001667595.1 Mycobacterium sp. E2989
ACCCGGCCGATCTCCACGCCGTTGTAGGTGACCTTCGAGCCCGGATCCATCACCAGGCCCGCCCGCGACGCCAGCATCGTCAACTTCGTCTTCGCGGTGAAGCCGCCGCGGAATTGCACGTACACCAGGGTGAAGATGATCGCCAAGATCAGCAGCACGGCAACGGCGATCCACCGGTACGGCGGGAGTCGCTGGGAGTTGACCTGCACCGGGGAAGACGTCGTCAACAGCGCCCCTCACCTCTGGGCCGCATCCCAGTGCTGCGGCGGACTTTCCCCTCCGGGGGGCTCTGCACACACATGCAATAACGAAGCCCACAAAATGTACCTTGGGCGGTCGGCGTCGTGCGAACCGGCGTTCGCAGAATTGGCGGCGGCGCAGTGCGTTAGCGTCATCGGCGTGACTGTCAAAGACATCTCCCTCACCACCCTCGACGGCCGGCCGACCACGCTGGCCGAACTGTCCGACGGTGCGACGCTGGTGGTCAACGTGGCCTCCAAGTGCGGCCTGACGCCGCAGTACACGGCGCTGGAAAAGCTCGCCGAGGACTATCGCGATCGCGGCCTGACCGTCGTCGGCGTGCCCTGCAACCAGTTCATGGGGCAGGAACCGGGCACGGCCGAGGAGATCCGGGAGTTCTGTTCGACCACTTACGGGGTGACGTTTCCGCTGCTGGCGAAGACCGATGTGAACGGCGATGACCGCCACCCGCTGTACGCCGAGCTGACGAAGGCCGCCGATTCCGCCGGGCAGGCGGGCGACATTCAGTGGAACTTCGAGAAGTTCCTCATCTCCCCCGGCGGTGAGGTGGTCCAGCGCTTCCGGCCCCGCACCGAGCCCGACGCCCCCGAGGTCATCAGCGCCATCGAGGATGTGCTGGCGCGTTAGGCGTGAATACGGCCGGTGCTCACGGCCCAGACGCGCTGGTTTCGGCGGCGACGACAGGCGCCAATCGTTCGATCACCGTATGGGCGACCGAATCGATCGACCGGCATTGCTGCTCGGACACCCTGATCAGTAGCGCATGAGCCTCGCTGGCAGCGAGCTCGTATCGCCGCCTCAGCACCATTTCGGCCCGGTCGATGATGTCGCCCATACCTGTCCCTCGGATTCTTGACGCTACGAAGTCGGCTAGCTCGAAGTTCCCCCGTTAGACGTACGTCAAACAACGAAATCTTGCTTTTTTTCGCCAGCCGGGTTGGTCACTGACCAACCAGCAGACGGCAAGTACAGATTTCCCAGCGATCTGCCTTGGGGCGGCATGAAAACGGCCCGGGTCGCGTTCGCTCACTTACCTGTCGAGATGCCGCGCATCACCGTGTCTATCAGTCCGTAGTAGCGTTCGGTCGTTTCCTCCGCCGATGCAGTAACGCTGAGCGTGCGGTAGAGCGTGGCCCCGATCAGCGCGTCGGCGGCGGCTTCGACGTCGGCGTCCCGTCGTATCTGGCCCTTCGAGATCCCGACGCGTAACCGGTCCGACACGGCATCGTGGAAACGGCTGGTGAGTTGCCGATACAGGGTGTCGCGGTCGCTCAGGTCTTCGGCAGCGGCTGCCGCAAGAGAGCGCACGAGTGCGACGTTCTCGGCAGTCGAACCAACCTCGGCGTAGGCGCGCATCCACGTTCTCAAGTCCGCGACCGTGTCTCCCGTATCGGGAAGCGTGAAGTCGGTCTGGTCGTAAGCCCGCATAACCGCCTCGGTTACCAGGGGGGCTTTCGACGGCCAACGTCGATACACAGATTGGACGGCCACGCCCGCGATCGCGGCGACCTTGTCCATCGAGACACCCCTGTAGCCGGCTTCGACGAGGAGCGAGCGGGTGGCATCCAGGATCGCCTCGTGCACGGCCGCGCTCCGCGGTCGTCCCCGCCGGGATTGGCTCACACGGTGAACCTAGAGCACTGCTGCGTCGCCGCGCCTAGGCAACGGCGCGCCGATGTGTCACCATTTACGAGAATACTTTTCTCGTAAATCTGGGCGTACCGAAGGAGAACGACCCCGCGATGGCGGACTTCGACACGCGTAGCGCACTCGGCCTGATCACCATCCTGATCGGGGTGGCGCACTTCCTCATTCCGCGGATCTTCGACCCGTTCAATCGCCTCGGCTTCCCCCGCCACGCTCGAGCGTTCACCTACCTCCACGGCGCGATCGAAACAACGATCGGGGTCTTGCTGCTGCGCGCGCGCACGCGTCGACCATCCACCGTCGTATCCGCTTGCTACCTCACGTATCTGACGATCAGCATCCTTCGGACACAACTTCGCACGCGGCGCGGCCAGCGATCCGGTTAGGAGCCGAGGTGCCTATCAGCGAAGCCGCCCGCGAGGCGACCGATGCCCTCAGACCGGTCGTTAGCACCGTGCGGATGAACGTTGCGGCCGTCGTCCGCACCCGCCGCCGCGGACACGACGGGTGGATTGGTGCGGTCAACACCGACTACGACCCGCAGGACCCGGCCACCGCCGCGAACCCGTTCGACGCGTACCGCGCCCTGCACCGAACCGGCCGCGTGCACTACAACCCCCGGCGCGCCACCTTCATCGTCAGCCGCCTTGGCGACGTGCGGGCCGCGTTGCGCGACACCGACCAGGTCACGAGCACCCAAGGGGTCACGCGCCTGCGCATGTCCGCTCCGTTGGCGGTGCTCACCGACGGCGAGGAACACACCCGGCTGCGCAAGCAAGTCCAGCCGGGATTCAGCAAGGGCGCGATGAAGTCCTGGCAGGAGATGACCGAGACGCTGGCCATCGACCTTGTCACGGACGTGATGAGCGACCCCGGCTGCGACGTCGTAAAGCGCTTGGCGATACCGATGCCGATACGCCTGATCGCCCAGATCCTCGGAGTGCCCGACTCCGACGTCGGCGATTTTCGACGGTGGTCGGAACGCGCCGTGGGCGTCATGGAGCTGACGCCCACCCTCTCGGGCGTCGTCGACGCGGCGAAGTCGATGTCGGCGATGATGGCGTTACTGCGGTATTTCGCAAAGCAATTCGCCGCGGGCGGACTCAAGGGGTCCGACACCGTGCTCGGCCGGCTGATCGAGCACAACACCGACGGCAGCCTCACCGACCGTCAGCTACTGCTGATCGCGATCCATCTACTCATCGCCGGTAATGAGACGACGACCAATCTCCTTGGTGGCATGTTCGACACGCTGGCCCATCACCCCGATCAGTACGAATTGATCCGCACGCAGCCCGATCTCATCCCGCTGGCCGTCGAGGAGCAGCTTCGCTTCACGAGCCCCATCCAGAATCTCTACCGCTACACCCGCGCCGACTATCGGATCGGTGATGTCACCATTCCCAACGGTTCACGCATCCTGCTGTCGTTCGGAGCGGCCAACCGTGACCCCACCGCGTTCGACGATCCCGATGAGTATCGCGCCGACCGTGACCCGCGCACGCACGTCGCCTTTGGCTACGGCGCACACATGTGCCTGGGCGCACCGCTGGCGCGCATGGAGGCCCAGGCGGTACTGCGTCACCTCGTCACCCGCGTCGCCCGAATCACTCCAGCGGGTCCGACGCAGTGGTCGCGTCACAGCTCGCTACGCGGACCGACTCGGCTGCCGATCCGCCTGGACCCCGCCTGAGGTTTTGTTGGGCACGAAAACGGCCCCCGGAGCATCGTCCGGGGGCCGTTTCACTTGGTAGCGGGGACAGGATTCGAACCTGCGACCTCTGGGTTATGAGCCCAGCGAGCTACCGAGCTGCTCCACCCCGCGTTGGTGAATGCCAGGTTACCGAACCGGCGTCACGGCGACCAAATCGCGGGCTCAGCGGGGTTCGCGCGCCGAGATTGCCGCCATGGTCGTGGGTCGGCGGCCGACCACAGCCGTGACGGCAATCTCGGCGACCCGCAGGTCAGTGCGACGGCGGGTTCAGCCCGTAGCGCCGGGCGATGTCGTCCATCCAGTCGGGCGACCCGTACGTCAGGCCGTACTTGTCGGCGAGTTCGCCGAACTCCGGCAACTCGTGCAGAACCTTGCCGACCGGGTCGTCGGCGTGCTCGACGAGCAGCTCCCCGAGCTCGCGGAAATAGTTTTCGAACCCGCCCGGGGTGATCACCTCGATGATGCGGCCCGGCTCGCTGCCCGCGTTCCACATCGCGTGCATCTGCCCGCGCGGCTTGGTGATGTAGCCGCCGGGACCCAGCACCACCTCGCTGTCGTCGGAGCGGAAGCCGATCTCGCCCGCCAGCACGATCGAGTGCTCGTCCTCGCGGGTGTGCCGGTGCGCCGCGGTGAGGAGACCGACGGCGAAGGGGTGCTCGACGATGGACACCTCGCCCCCGTTTGTCTTGCTGGTCAGCTTGAACACCGCCCCGAAACCGGGGAGGGCGACGTACTCGCCCTCCCCGGGCTGCACCACGGTGACGCCGATTTCGTTGCGCTCGGTCATGTGACTCACTCCTCGGCCCGTCATCCCGCCGCGGCCAGGTCCGCCACTTCGTGCGGCGGCCACAGCGGCTGCGGCACCTCGACTCCGAATGGCTTGCCCCAGCCGTTGCGGGACGAAACCTCGTGCACGGGGCGCCGATTGGCCGCCACGCCCCACTTGCCCCGCGGGTAGCCGAGGGTCAGCATGGCCGACATCTTCCAGCCCTGCTCGGCGGGCACGCCCAGCAACTCGTTGACCTCGTCGGTGAAATTGCGGAGCACCATCGTCATCACCCCGCCGACGCCCTCGGCGCGGGCGGCGAGCAGCGCGCTCCAGATCGCCGGGTAGATGTTGGCGCCGCCCAGGTCGTCGATGGCGTAGACGAAGAGCAACAGCGGGATCTCCTCGAAATGGTCGGCCAGGTAATTCCCCGAACCCTGCATCCGACGCATCGTTTCCGCGTGCTGCGCCGGATCGGCGCCGGGGGCCGTCGCCACCATGGGTCCCGCTCCCGCGCTGAACTTCTCGTACTCGATGGCGCGGGCCCGCCGGAACAGGTCGGCGAACTTGCCGATGAGTTCGCGGTCGTCGACGGCCACGAAGTGCCACCGCTGGGTGTTGCCCCCGTTCGGGGCGCGCACGGCCGCGTCGAGGATGCGGGCCTGGGTTTCCAGCGGGATCGGGTCCGGCCGCAGCCGGCGCATCATCCTGGTGGTGTAGAGCGCCTCGTGAATGTCCATTTCTTTCGCTCCTCTCCGGTTATTCGGGCCAGCTGTTGTTGAGGATCTTGTCGACGAAGTCGACACGCTCGAAGGTGGGATCGAAGTGCGCCAGCACATCGGCGTTCATGGTGCCGGCCGTGGTGTGCGGGCGGTGCTTCATGCCGTCGTTGAACGCCGCCAGGATGCGCTGCTTGAACTGCGGGCGCGGATGGGCGGCGGTCACCGCGGCGAGGGCCTCGGGGCCCACGTCGTCGCGGCCGATGCCGACCACGTCGACCTCGACCCCGGCTTGCAGCAGGGCGACCTCCGGCGCCATGAACTCGGGCACCCCCGGGGTGGTGTGCAGGGCGATGCCGAGCCACACCTTGTCGGCGTCGGCCTTGTCGACGCCGCGCGCGGTCAGAAAGTCGCGGGCCGCGTCGGCGCCGTCGACCTCGAAGCGGACGGTCGAGGTGCGGTAGCGCTCGGTGAGCCCGAGGTCGTGGAACATCGCGCCGACGTAGAGCAGCTCCAGGTCGGGCTGCAGCCCACGGCGCGCGCCCTGCAGCGCGCCGAAGAGGAACACCCGGCGCGAGTGGTGGAACAGCAGGTCGTCCTCGGCGTCGCGAATGAACTCGGTGGCCTCGCGCACCAGCGCCGAGTCGGGGATGCGGATGCCGCCGATGCTTTCGATGGAGCTGGTGGTCATGTTCTCGTCTCCTTTTTTCGGTGACCGTGCACTCAGTCTGCGGCCGCACGCGCCGGCCGAGCGTGGGCGTTCGAGCCGTCCTCTCCACAGAAAGCGACACAATGTCCTAGTGGCCGAAACCGGAGCGCGTTCGCGGGTGGTAGTGATCGTCGTCTTCGACGACGTGACGCTGTTGGACGTCGCCGGGACCGGCGAGGTGTTCGTCGAAGCGAACCGGTTCGGAGCCGACTACCGGCTCAAGATCGCGTCGGTGGACGGCCGGGATGTCACCACGTCGATCGGCAGTCGGCTGGGTGTCACCGACCGGATTTCGTCGATCGAATCCGCGGATACCGTTCTGGTAGCCGGCAGCGACCACCTGCCCCGGCGGCCAGTGGATCCCGCGCTCGTCGAGGCCGTCAGGTCGATAGCGGCGCGATCCCGGCGGACGGCATCCATTTGCACTGGGTCGTTCATCCTCGCGCAGGCCGGCCTGCTCAGCGGCCGGCGCGCCACCACGCACTGGAACGAGACCCGGCTGTTGGCCCGGGCCTTTCGAGATGTCACCGTCGATCCCGACGCGATCTTCGTCCGCGACGGCGACGTGTTCACCTCGGCCGGGATCTCGTCCGGCATCGACCTGGCGCTGGCGCTGGTCGAAATGGACTACGGGACCGAACTGGTCCGCAACGTGGCCCGGTGGCTGGTGGTCTACCTCAAACGCGCTGGGGGCCAATCACAGTTCTCGGTGTTGGTGGAGGCCGATCCGCCGCCGCAGTCGCCGCTGCGCGCGGTCATCGACGCGGTCGCGGCCGACCCGGCCGCGAACCACAGCGTGAAATCCCTTGCGGCCCGGGCGTCACTGAGCACCCGCCAGCTGACCCGGCTCTTCCAATCCGAGCTGGGCATGACCCCGGCCCGCTACGTCGAGCTCGTTCGAATCGACTTCGCCCGTGGCGCACTGGAATCCGGCCGGTCCGTCAGCGAGACCGCGGGCATGGCCGGCTTCGGCAGCATCGAGACCCTGCGGCGGGTGTTCGTCAACCACCTGGGCATCAGCCCCAAGGCCTATCGGGAACGATTCCGAACGGCCTTCGCGTGAAAACTACTTGGTGTTGTTGTACTTGGTGATCGCGTCGTCCAACCGCTGCAGCGCGGCGCCGTAGCCGGCGAAGTCGCCCTTCTTCTGGGCGTCCTTGGCCGCGCCGAGCGCGGCCTGAATCTCTTGCAGGGCAGCCGATTTGGCCGGGGACAGGGTGACCGATCCGTCTGGCACCGGCGGAACCGCCGTCGGCGGCGGCGATCCGGGAGGGCTGGCAGGCACGGGCGGAGTCACCGGTGGGGGCGCCTGGGGGTTGCCTACGTCGGTGGGTTGGATACCCGTCGCGGCCGCGCCCGCACCGGGACCGAACAGGCCGGTCAGGGCGTCGCGCACCGTGGGCCCGTAGCCGATCTTGTCGTTGTACATCATCGCGACCCGGATCAGCCGCGGGTACGACGAGGCGGCGTCGCTGGCCCCCGGCGAGGCGTAGACGGGTTCGACGTACAGCAGGCCGCCCTGGCCCACCGGCAGGGTGAGCAGGTTGCCCCAGCGGATCCGGTTCTGGTTGTCGCGCCCGATCACGCCGAGGTCCTGGGAAACCGCCGGGTCGGTGGTGATGGCGTTGTTGGCCAGCTTGGGCCCGTTGACCTGGCCGGGGATGGTCAGCACGGTGATCCGCCCGTACGTCGCGGGGTCCGAGCTGGCGCTGATGTAGGCGGCCAGGTAGTCACGCTTGAACCGGTTCATCGCGCTCGTCAGCTGATATGACGACGAATTATCGTTCTTGGCAATGTTTTTCGCGACGATGTAATAGGGCGGCTGATAACTGCTGGCCGTCGGGTTCGGGTCCAGCGGCACGTCCCAGAAGTCCGACGTGGAGAAGAACGTCACCGGATCGTTGACGTGATACTTGGCCAGCAGCATCCGCTGCACCTTGAACAGGTCTTCGGGGTAGCGCAGGTGCTCGGCGAGTTCGGGGGTGATGTCGCTCTTCGGCTTGACCGTGCCGGGGAAAACCTGCATCCACGCCTTGAGCACGGGGTCCTGCTCGTCCTGCTGGTACAGCGTGACGGTGCCGTCGTAGGCGTCCACCGTGGCCTTGACCGAGTTGCGGATGTAGGAGACCTGCTTGTCGGGGGCCAGCTTGTTGAACGCCACCTCGTTGGAGTCGGCGGTGGCCGATTCCAGGGAGGTCAGCTCGGAGTAGGGGTAGTTGTCCAGGGTGGTGTAGCCGTCGATGATCCACACCAGGCGCTTGTTGACGATCGCGGGGTACACGGAGCTGTCGGTGGTCAGCCACGGCGCCACCGCCTCCACCCGCCGGGCCGGGTCGCGGTTGAACAGGATGCGACTGTTGGAGCCGATCACGTTGGAGAACAGGAAGTTTCGTTCGGCGAACTTGGCGGCGAACACGCTGCGGGACAACCAGTCCCCGACGGGCACTCCGCCGAGGCCGGTGTAGGTGTAGTTCTTGGTGTCGGAGCTGGTCTCGTAGTCGTATTCGCGGTCGGCGCCGTTGCGCCCGACGATCGCGTAGTCGGCGGACGTGCTGGAGATCACCGGCCCGTAGTAGATGCGCGGCTGCTCCAGCGGCGCCGGGCCGTCGGACACCACGTTGCCGTTGGCGCCGACGACGTTGACCAAAAATTCGGGATAGCCACCGTTCTGGTTGGGGTCGTTGGCGACGCCGCGCACCGTGTTGGCCGGCGACGCGATGAATCCGTTGCCGTGCGTGTAGACGCTGTGCCGGTTGATCCAGTCCCGCTGGTTTTCGATCAGCCGGTCGGGGTTGAGTTCGCGGGCCGCGACGACGTAGTCGCGCAGCGAGCCGTTGCGGTCCAGGTACCGGTCGATGGACAGCTGGTCGGGGAAGTAGTAGAAGTTCTTGCCCTGCTGGAACTGGGTGAACGCCGGGCTGACGATGGTCGGGTCGAGCAGCCGGATGTTGGAGGTGGTGGCCCGGTCGTCGGCCACCTGCTGCGCGGTGGCCTGCGTGTCGCCGGCGTAGGTGCGATAGGTGACCACGTCCGACGTCAGGCCGTACGCCTGCCGCGTCGCGGTGATGCTGCGGCCGATGTATTCGCTTTCCTTCTGCGCGGCATTGGGTTTGACGCTGATCTGCTCGACGATCAGCGGCCATCCCGCGCCCACGATCAACGACGACAGCAGCAGCAGCACCAGGCCGATGGCCGGAATCCGCAAGTCGCGCAGCACGATAGCGGAGAACACGGCGGCCGCACAGATAATCGCGATCGCCATCAGGATCAGCTTGGCCGGCAGCACCGCGTTGATGTCGGTGTACCCGGCGCCGGTGAACGGCTTTCCGCCGCGGGTGTGCGACAGCAACTCGTAGCGGTCCAGCCAGTACGCGATCGCCTTGAGCAGCACCAACACCCCCACGACGGTGACCAGCTGGATCCGCGCGGAGCGGCTCAGCGCGCCGGTGCGCCCGGACAGCCGGATGCCGCCAAAGATGTAGTGCGCCAACAGGTTGGCCAAAAACGCCAGGAACACCGCCACGAACAGGTAGCTGAGCAGCAGCCGGTAGAACGGCAGCTCGAACGCGTAGAAGCCGAGGTCCTTGCCGAACTGCGGATCGCGGATGCCGAAGTCGCCGCCGTGCATGAACAGCTGGATGCGCACCCAGTAGCTTTGCGCGATGATGCCGGCCAGCAGGCCGATCGCGACCGGCACCCCGATGGCCACCAGCCGCAGCCGGGACAGCACGACGGTGCGGTACCGGGCGACCGGATCGTTGTCGTTGCTCGGCACGAAGACCGGGCGGGTGCGGTAGGCCACCGCGAGACCGGCGAACACGATGCCGCCCACCAGCAGACCGGCCACCAAAAAGACCACGAACCGGGTGACCAGCACGGTGGTGAAAACCGAGCGGTAGCCGAGCTCGCCGAACCACAGCCAGTCCACGTACGCGTCGATCAGCCGCGGACCGGCCAGCAGCAAAGCGATCACACCCAGCGCGATCAGGATCAGAATCCGGCTACGCCGAGTCAGCTTCGGCATCCGTGCGGTGGGCCGCATCCCCACTGGCTACGCTCCCTGCTCGATTGATCGACGGTGACAACTCTACGCACCGGGCGACGTGCGATCCCGGCCACGCTTCAGCAGCTCGGCGGCTGGCCCCCCGACGTGATCGCATGCAGCGCGTCGACCGCCTGGCCGAGCGTCTCCACCTTCACCAGGCGCATCCCGGACGGGTTGTCCGAGTTCGCCTCGTAGCAGTTCTTGGCCGGTACCAGGAAGATGGTCGCCCCCGCCGCGTGCGCGGCGACCATCTTGTGCGTGATGCCGCCGATCTGGCCCACCTTCCCATCGGCGGAAATGGTGCCGGTCCCGGCGATGAACTTCGACCCGGTCAGGTCCCCGGTGGTCAGCTTGTCGACCACCGCCAGGCTGAACATCAGGCCGGCGGACGGGCCGCCCACGTTGGCGAGGTTGAAATCCACGACGAACGGCGCCCAGGGCGCGGTGAGCACGGCGACGCCGAGGAAGCCGTAATCGCGATCCTTGTTCGCGCCCAGCGTAATTTGCGCGACGCCGGCCGGCTCGTTCTTGCGGCGGTAGTCGATGGTCACCGTCTGGCCGGGTTTGGTGCTCTTCAGCAATCCGGTGAACTGGTCGACGTCGGCGACCGGGGTGCCGTTGACCGCGTCGATGGCGTCGCCGTCCTTCAGCTTGCCCGCCGAGGGGCCCGGGTCGGTGACCTTGGCGACCGTGACCGCGGCCGGGTACTTCAGGTAGCCCAGGGCGGCGTACGCGGCGCTGTCCTCGGACTCCTTGAAGTCGGCGTTGTTGGCCTTGTCGACCTCGTCGCGCGACTTGCCGGGCGGATAGATCAGGTCGCGCGGTACCAGCTGTTCCTGCCCCGAAAGCCACAGCGTCAGCGCCTCGCCCAGCGTCAGCTCGTCCCGCTGGGACACCGTGGTCATGTTGAGGTGCCCGGTGGTCGGATGCGTCGCGGTGCCCTCGATCGCCACCACCTGCTTGCCGTCGACCTCGCCGAGCGTGTCGAAGGTGGGCCCGGGGCCCAGCGACACGAACGGCACGGTCACCACCGCCAGCAGCACGCCGAAGACCAGGATCGGCACCAGCGCGACCATCAAGGTCAGAATCCGCCTGTTCACGCCGATCAGACTAGACGGAGCCCGCTGCGCCCGATTCAGCCACAAGCTGACCCGAGAGCGCCCGTCCCGTTATTGCGGTGAGTACCGTTGACGGTATGGCTGACCTGCCTTTCGGCTTCTCCTCCGGGGAAGACCCCGACAAACCCGGGAAGAAAGATCCCAATTCGGGCTCTGGCGGCTCCGATCCGCTCGGCGCATTCGGCATGGGCGGCGAGTTCGGCATGGGTGACCTGGGACAGATCTTCACCCAGCTGGGTCAGATGTTCTCCAGCGCGGGCGCGGGAATGGGCGGCGGCCAATCCTCGGGGCCCGTCAACTACGAGCTGGCCCGCCGGGTGGCCACGAACTCGATCGGCTTCGTCGCGCCGATCCCGTCGACGACGAACTCGGCGATCGCCGACGCGGTCCACCTCGCCGAGACCTGGCTGGACGGCGCCACGGCGCTGCCCGCCGGCACCAGCAAGGCGGTGGGATGGACCCCGGCCGACTGGGTCGACAACAGCCTGCAGACCTGGAAGCGGCTGTGTGACCCGATGGCCCAACAGATTTCGACGGTGTGGGCGTCGTCGTTGCCCGAGGAGGCCAAGAGCATGGCCGGCCCGCTGATGGCGATGATGTCGCAGATGGGCGGGATGGCCTTCGGCTCCCAGCTGGGCCAGGCGCTCGGCCGGTTGTCCCGGGAGGTGCTGACGTCGACGGACATCGGTCTTCCGTTGGGCCCCAAGGGAATTGCCGCCATCCTGCCCGACGCCGTGGAGTCGTTCGCCGCCGGCCTCGAGCAGCCCCGCAGCGAGATCTTGACGTTCCTGGCGGCCCGCGAGGCCGCCCACCACCGGCTGTTCAGTCACGTGCCGTGGCTGTCGAGCCAGCTGTTGGGCGCGGTGGAGGCCTACGCGATGGGCATGCAGATCGACATGAGCGGGATCGAGGAGCTGGCCCGCGATTTCAACCCGGCGACGCTGTCGGACCCCGCGGCGATCGAAAACCTGTTGGGCCAAGGAGTTTTCGAGCCCAAGGCCACGCCGGCGCAGACACAGGCGCTGGAGCGCCTCGAGACGCTGCTCGCGTTGATCGAGGGCTGGGTGCAGGTGGTGGTGACCGCGGCCCTGGGCGACCGGATCCCGGGCGCGGCCGCGCTGAGCGAGACGCTGCGCCGCCGCCGCGCCACCGGCGGCCCGGCCGAGCAGACGTTCGCGACGCTGGTGGGCCTGGAGCTGCGGCCCCGCAAGATGCGCGAAGCGGCCGCGCTGTGGGAGCGCCTCACCGAGGCCGCCGGCGTCGACGCCCGCGACGCCATCTGGCAACACCCCGATCT
Organism: Mycobacterium sp. E2989; assembly: GCF_001667595.1. Classification (NCBI taxonomy): domain Bacteria; kingdom Bacillati; phylum Actinomycetota; class Actinomycetes; order Mycobacteriales; family Mycobacteriaceae; genus Mycobacterium; species Mycobacterium sp. E2989. The sequence continues at coordinate 12,277 of NZ_LZJX01000080.1, forward strand.
GCTGCCCGCCGCAGAGGACCTCGACGAGCCGGCCGGCTTCATCGACCGGGTGATCGGCGGCGACACCAGCGGCATCGACGAGGCGATCGCCAAACTCGAGGAGGACCCCGGCGCGGGTCCTGTGGATAACTGATCGGGGCGGTCACCGCCCGCGTGCCAGAGTGCACCCGTGCCCGCGGCCACCCTTTCCACCTACGCGCTGGACCCGGCCATGCCGGTGCTGCTGCGGCCCGACGGTGCCGTGCAGGTCGGCTGGGATCCCCGCCGGGCCGTGCTGGTGCGCCCGCCGGGCGGCCTGGCCGCGGCGGAGCTGGCCGCGCTGCTGCGGACCATGCGGTCCCCGACACCGCTGCCTGAGTTGCAGCGGCGGGCCGCCGACCGCGGCTTGCGGGACGCCGAGGGGCTGACGGGCCTGATCACCCAGCTGGTCGGCGCGGGGGTCGCCACCCAATGCGCGACGTCGGGAGGTCGGGCCCCGTCCATCCGGATCCACGGCCGCGGGCCGCTTTCGGAGCTGCTCGTCGGGGCGTTGCGCCGCTCGGGCGCCCGCATCGCCCACAGCAGCCAACCGCACGCCGCCGTGTCCGGCGCCGCCGTCGACCTGGTGGTGCTGTCGGACTACCTGATCGCCGATCCCCGCATGGTCCGCGACCTGCACACCCAGGGTGTCCCCCACCTGCCGGTGCGCGTCCGCGACGGCGTCGGGCTGGTCGGCCCGCTCGTCATCCCCGGCACGACCAGCTGTCTGGGCTGCGCCGACCTGCACCGTCGTGACCGGGACGCGGCGTGGCCGGCCATCTCGGCGCAGCTGCGGGAAACCGTCGGCGTCGCCGACCGGGCCACGCTGCTGGGGACGGCCGCGCTGGCGCTCAGCCAGGTCAACCGGGTGATCGCCGCCGTGCGCCAACAAGACGCGGTGCCGCCCCAAACCCTCAACGCCACCCTGGAATTCGATCTCGACGCAGGTGCCATCGTGGCGCGGCAATGGACCCGGCACCCGCTGTGCTCGTGTTGACGTGGGGCGCTAGCCACGCCGAGCCCACGCGCGCCGGCGAGCGGTGTTGCGAAGATCAAGCGCGAGTCGGCCGAAGCGTCATGGATGATGGATACGTGGCAGACATCAAACGCGGCCGTGCGGCGCGGAACGCGAAGCTGGCCAGCATCCCCGTCGGCTTCGCCGGCCGGGCGGCGCTGGGGTTCGGGAAACGGCTGACCGGCAAATCGCGAGACGAGGTCCAGGCCGAGCTGATGGAGAAAGCCGCCAACCAGCTGTTCACCGTCCTGGGCGAGCTCAAGGGCGGAGCGATGAAGGTGGGCCAGGCCCTGTCGGTGATGGAGGCCGCCATCCCGGACGAGTACGGCGAGCCCTACCGCGAGGCGCTGACCAAGCTGCAGAAGGACGCCCCGCCGCTGCCGGCCAACAAGGTACACCGGGTGCTCGACGCCCAGCTCGGCACCAAGTGGCGGGAGCGGTTCAGCTCGTTCGACGACAAGCCCATCGCCTCGGCCAGCATCGGCCAGGTGCACAAGGCGGTGTGGGCCGACGGGCGCCCGGTGGCGGTCAAGATCCAATACCCGGGCGCCGACGAGGCGCTGCGCGCCGACCTGAAGACCATGCAGCGGATGGTCGGCGTGGTCAAACAGCTCGCCCCCGGCGCCGACGTCCAGGGCATCGTCGACGAGCTGGTCGAGCGCACCGAGATGGAGCTCGACTACCGCCTCGAGGCCGACAACCAGCGCGCCTTCGCCAAGGCCTACGAGGGCCACCCGCACTTCGCGATACCGCACGTCGTCGCCAGCGCGCCCAAGGTCGTGGTCCAGGAGTGGATCGAAGGGCTGCCGCTGGCACAGATCATCCGCGACGGCACCCGCGAGCAGCGCGACCTGATCGGCACCCGGTTGCTCGAGCTGACCTTTGACGCGCCCCGGCGGCTGGGGATGCTGCACGGCGACGCCCACCCGGGGAACTTCATGCTGCTCCCCGACGGCCGGATGGGCGTCATCGACTTCGGCGCCGTCGCACCGCTGCCAGGTGGCTACCCCGTCGAGCTCGGGATGACGATCCGGCTGGCCCGCGACAAGAACTACGACTTGCTGCTGCCCACGATGGAGAAGGTGGGCTTCATCCAGAAGGGTCAGCAGGTGTCGGTGCGCGACATCGACGAAATGCTGCGCCAGTACGTCGAGCCCATCGAGGTCGACGTCTTCCACTACACGCGTAAGTGGTTGCAGCGCATGACCGTCGGCCAGATCGACCGTTCGGTGTCCCAGATCAAGACGGCCCGGCAGATGGACCTGCCGCCCAAGCTGGCCATCCCGATGCGTGTCATCGCGTCCGTGGCCGCGATCCTGTGTCAGCTGGACGCGCGGGTGCCGATCAAGGCCCTGTCCGAGGAGCTGATTCCCGGCTTCGCCGAGCCCGACAGCGCCGTCATCTAGGCGGCGACCCCGTCTTTGCGGGGACGCCCGCGCGGTCGCTTGAAGTTCAGGATCGCGCCGCGGTCGAGGATCTCGCCGCCCCACACCCCCCAGGGCTCGGCCCGCTCCAGCGCCGACGCCAGGCACTGGCGCCGGATCGGGCAGCCCGCGCAGAGCGCCTTGGCGCGCTCGAGGTCGGCCGGAGTCTCGGCAAACCAGAGGTCGGGATCGCCGGCGTGGCACGGCAACACCGGTTGTCTGGGGACTGTCAGTGCCGACATGTCCTGCTCACCTGCTTCCTGGTCGGGGCTTCCTCTTTCGGTGATCCGGACCAGGTAGCGGGCTTGTGCTGGAGCCCGAAAAAACTGTGGCCACGGATCCTTGACTTCGGGTCCGTGGCCGTTCGGTGAAAACCGGGCTGTCAGGTGGCCATTCGGTGGACCTCGAGTCCCACGGACGCGTTCGTCGCGGCGGCGGCGGCGCGATGCTTCAGCGCGGCCGCCGGCACGGCGGTGTGGGCGGCATGCTTGAGCGCGGCCGCCGCGGCGGCCACGTCCACACCGAACGCGTCGTTGATCATCGTGGCCACCTCCCTTCGTCGTGCCAGAACGCAGCTTCGAGGGTAAACCGTCGCCGACGTCCGAAACAACCGATTTTCTGACCTGCGCGTTTGCGGCTCAGCCCCCGCGCACCAGCTCCAGCACGTCGGGCCCGTACTGCTCCAGCTTGCGGGCGCCGATGCCGGGGATCGCGATCAGCGCGTCCTCGTCGTCGGGGCGCAACTCGGCGATCGCGATCAGCGTGTTGTCGGTGAACACGACGTACGCGGGCACCTTCTGCTCCTTGGCGATGTCGAGCCGCCACGCCTTGAGCCGCAGCAGCAACTCCTCGTCGACGTCGGCGGCACAGGTTTCACAGCGCCGCAGCATCACCGCGGCGGCGGTGGCCAGGTCCTTGTTGCAGATGCGGCAGCGCGCCGCGGCGCCCCGGTTGCGCCGGGCCCGGTTCGGCGCGGCGTCCGCGCGCGCCTGCGGCGCGATGCCGTTGAGGAACCGCGACGGCTTGCGACCCTGCCGCCCGCCCGGGCTGCGGGCCAGCGCCCAACTGAGCGCCAAATGTATTCGCGCCCTGGTGATTCCGACGTAGAGCAGTCGGCGCTCCTCCTCGACGGCCTCGCTCTCCGGCCCGTGCGCCAACGCGTGCGAGATGGGCAGCGTGCCGTCGGCCAGCCCGACCAGGAACACCGCGTCCCACTCCAGCCCCTTGGCGGCGTGCAGCGAGGCCAGCGTGACACCCTGCACCACCGGTGGATGCCGCGCGTCGGCCCGCAACCGGAGTTCGGCTAGCAGTCCCGCGAGGTCAAGCTGCGGGCGCTGGGCCACCTCGTCGTCCACCAACTCGGCCAGCGCGGTCAGCGCCTCCCAGCGCTCGCGGGCGCGGGTGCCGACCGGCGGCTCGGCCGTCAGCCCCAGCGGCTCCAGGACCGCCCGCACGAGTTCGGGCAACGGCCCGTCGGCGCCGCGCTCGGCCGCGCGCTGCAGCGCCAGCAGCGACTGCTTGCTCTCCTGGCGGGTGAAGAACCCCTCGCCGCCGCGGACCTGATACGGGATGCCCGCCTCCGTCAGCGCCTCCTCGTACGCCTCCGACTGCGCGTTGACGCGGTACAGCACGGCGATCTCCGACGGCGGCGTGCCCGCTTCGATCAGGCGGCCGATCGACGCGGCGACGGCCGCGGCCTCGGCCGGTTCGTCGGGATGCTCGTGGAACGACGGCGCCGGCCCGGGTGGGCGCTGTCCCGACAGGTGCAGCTTGCTGCCCGCGACCCGCCCGCGGGCCGCGGCGATCACCTGGTTGGCCAACGACACCACCTGCGGGGTAGAGCGGTAGTCGCGTTCCAGACGCACCACGGTGGCGTCCGGGTACCGCCGCGAGAAGTCGAGCAGGAACCGCGGTGAGGCCCCGGTGAACGAGTAGATGGTCTGGTTGGCGTCGCCGACGACGGTCAGGTCGTCCCGGTCCCCCAGCCACGCCGTCAGCACCCGCTGCTGCAGCGGCGTGACGTCCTGGTATTCGTCGACGACGAAGCAGCGGTAGCGGCCCCGGAATTCGTCGGCCACGGCGGCGTCGTTTTCGATCGCGGCCGCGGTGTGCAGCAGCAGGTCGTCGAAATCGAGCAGCGTCACCGACTCGTCGCGCACCTTCAGGGCTTCGTAGGCGCCGTACACCGTCGCGACCCGCGCGGCATCCAGCGGAATGTCCCGCGCCGCCGCGGCCACGGCGGCGGGGTATTCCTCGGGGCTGATCAGCGACGCTTTGGCCCACTCGATCTCGCCCGCCAGGTCGCGGACGTCGTCGGTGCTGGCATTGATCCGGCAGCGGCTGGCCGCCCGCGCCACCACGGCGAACTTCGTGTCGAGCAGCTGCCAGCCCGTGTCACCGACCACCCGCGGCCAGAAGTACCGCAGTTGCCGGTGCGCCGCCGCGTGAAACGTCAGGGCCTGCACCCCGGCGACGCCGGTGTCCGTGCCCGCGGCCGCGTCCAGCATCCGCAACCGGGACCGCATTTCCCCCGCGGCCCGCTGGGTGAAGGTGACGGCGAGCACCTGCCCGGCGGCCACATGACCGCTGGCCACCAGCTGCGCGATTCGGTGCGTGATGGTGCGGGTCTTGCCCGTGCCGGCGCCCGCGAGCACGCAGACCGGGCCGCGGGGAGCCAGCACGGCGTCGCGCTGCTCGTCGTCCAGCCCGGCGGTCAGGGCGTCCGCGACCATCGGCATGGCGTCCATCTTGGCAGCGGTGGCCGACAAACCGCGTCCCCGCCCAGTGCGCGTCGGCGAGTTGTCGCCGAATGGGTGGGTGCCCGCGGGGCGGAACACAGCTCCGCCCGGCTACGTTTACGAGCTATGAGCAACGCGCCGATCACCGTCTACACGACATCCTGGTGTGGCTACTGCCACCGCCTGATGACCGTGCTGAAGTCCAACGGAATCGCTTACGAGACGGTCGACATCGAACAGGACCCCGCGGCGGCGGAGTTCGTGGGTTCGGTAAACGGCGGCAACCGGACGGTTCCGACGGTGAAGTTCGCCGACGGGTCGACGCTGACCAACCCGAGCGCGGCCGAAGTCAAGGCGAAGCTGGCCCAAGCCGGCGCCTGAGCCGTCGGCCCCGAACGCGCCGACGTTGACCAAGTGCCCCGTCTGCCGCCGGGAGCGGCCCTAACATAAGCGACCATGGCGTCGAGTTTTCGGTCTCTGTGGCGTCTGTGCGTGATCGGCACAGCCGCGGCCACGGTCGCCGTCGCGTCGGCGTGCTCGCACTCGCCGGGCGGCACCGCGGCGACCCCCACCGAACACGCCTACGCCAATTCGCTGATCATCAGCCTTCAAGACGCGCGCCGGATCGCCAATTTTGAAGGGCTGCAACCGTATTCATACGCCGACCGGCACGACCCGCCGCGGGAGACCGTCGGCAACCCGCCGGCCCCATGCCGAGCCGTGGGGGCCACGGACCTCACGTTCGCGGGCGGCTGGAAAGAGTATCGTTCGGTCGCCTACGCCGGTTCGACCGACGACCTGAGGCCGGGCGGCATCGCGCCGATCAACGAGGTGACCAACGCCGTCGTCGTCTACCCCGACGCGGCCGCCGCGCACGGCGCCCTCAACCAGCTGCACGCGACGCTGGACCAGTGTGTGTCCCTGCACCACACCGCCTACGACTTCGCGTTGAACAAGCCGGACACCGCGACCCTGAAGCTCGGCTCCGACGGCTGGATCCACCTCTACACGGTGAAATCCGCGGTGCTGGTGTCCGTCGGCGTGCTGGGCATCGAACCCACCGAGCAGATCGCCAACACCGTCCTGCAGACGGTGACGGACCGCATCAAGTAGCGCCGGTCAGTCGATCTGGGCCCAGGATTCGATGATCACGCGGGCGATCGAGATCGACCCGGGCAGCAGCAGTTTCGACTCCGCCGTGCTGGACCAGTCACCGGCCGCCAGCGCGGTGCGCACCTCGTCGCGGGTGAACCACGCCGCCTCGGCGATCTCCCCGTCGTTGAAGGAGAACTCCTCGGCCGGGTCCGCCACGGCGTGGAAGCCGACCATGAGCGAGCGCGGGAACGGCCACGGCTGGCTGCCCAGGTAGCGCACGTCGCGGACGGTGAGCCCGATCTCCTCGCGGATTTCGCGCGCGACGCAGGCCTCGAACGACTCGCCGGCCTCGACGAATCCGGCCAGCAGCGAGAACATTCGCTCCGGCCAGACGGCCTGACGCGCCAGCACCGCGCGGTCCCCGCCGTCGTGGACCAGGCAGATCACCGCCGGGTCGATGCGCGGGAACTCCTCGTGACCGGTGACCGGATTGACCCGCGCCCAGCCCGCCCGCGCCGGCCGGGTCGGTGACCCGTCGACCGAGCTGAACCGCGCCGAGTCGTGCCAATTGAGCAGCGCGAGCGCCGAGGACACCAGCTGGCCGCTGGTGTCGTCGAGGATCGCGCCGAGGCCGCGCAGGTTCACCACCTCGGCGCGCACGTCCGGGTCCGCCGGCGCCTCGAGCGCGCCGCGGATGGCCCACACGTGGCGGTCATCGGCGAGGCGCCCCAAGAACACCGCGTCGGGCGGCGGCTTGTCGGCCAGCTCGGCCGCGGCGCCGAGCACCACGCGGCCGTCGGCGACGAGCACCTGGTTGCGCTTGTCCACCCGCAACAGCGCCGCGTCGGCCCACCCGGCCGCGGCCGCCTCGACGTCGGTGCGCAGTTGGTCGGCCCGGTCGGCGCCGACGCGCGACAGCAGCGGGACGTCCCGCAGCCGAAAGTCGGCGATCGGAATGGGACCCGATTGATGGCGACCCGCTTCGCCCGGCTCCGCCGCGCTCGCGATCGGAATGGGACCCGATTGATGGCGACCCGCTTCGCCCGGCTCCGCCGCGCTCGCGATCGCCATCAGTGCCCCGCGTGGCGGATGTAGAGCAGCCGGTCGTTGGCCTCGACCGCGTCCACCTCGGGCGCGCCGATGCGCAGCAGGTGGCCGTCGCGCACCACGCCGAGCACGATGTCGCGCAGGTGCCGCGGGGAACCGCCGACCTCGGTCGGCTCCACCTCGCGCTCGGCGATCGCCAGCCCCAGGTCGGGGGTCAGCAGGTCCTCGATCATCTCCACCACGCTGGGCGTGGTGGTGGCGAGCCCGAGCAGCCGACCCGCGGTCGCCGACGAGACCACCACCGAGTCCGCGCCGGATTGCTGCAACAGGTGCTGGTTTTCGGTCTCCCGGATCGAGGCCACGATCTTGGCGTTGGGCGCGAGCTCCCGCGCCGTCAACGTGACCAGCACCGCGGTGTCGTCGCGGCTGGTGGCGACGATGATCGACGCCGCGTGCTGCGCCCCCGCCAGCCGCAGCACGTCGGCCTTGGTGGCGTCGCCATGCACCGTCACCAGGCCGGCGCTCGCGGCGTGCTCGAGGGTGCTGCGCTCGGTGTCGACGACGACGACCTCGCCCTGGGCGGCCTCGTCGCTGAGGATCGCGGCCACCGCCGTTTTGCCCTTGGTGCCGTAGCCGATCACGATCGTGTGGTTGCGCACTCTGCTCCTCCAACGCTGAATCTTCCACCCTTGCCGGGACCGCTCGGAGAGCACTTCGAGGGTCGTGCCGACCAGCACGGCCAGGAACGCGATCCGCAGCGCGGTGAAGATCAACGTGTGCACCAACCGCGCGGTTTCGGTGTACGGGGTGATGTCGCCGTAACCGGTCGTCGACAGGGACACCGCCGAGAAGTACACGCAGTCCAGGAAGGTCAGCGGCTGGCCCCGCACGTCGCGATATCCGTTGCGGTCCGCGTAGACGATGACTGCCGCGGCGAACAACACCACCAGCGCGATGGCGACGCGGCGGGTGATGACGCGAATGGGGCTGGCGTGATCCTCGGGGATGCGCACCACGCCGACCAACTGGTGGCCTCGCTGGGCGGTGAGCGTTTCGTCCAGACCGCTCAGTTGCCGGGACCTACCGTTGCGCACGGCGGTCCGTCATCGGCTCGACGCCGGCGCAGGTGAGAGGCACGACTCCATGTAACCACGATCGCCCCGCCCGTACTCGGGCAGCGCAGGTCAGCCGGCGGCGGAGCCCGCCAGCAATCCGGCCAGTTCGGCGGGCGCGGGCAGATCGTCCGGGGCGATCGTGGTGCGGGCACGCACGTAATAGAAGGCCGTGCGCACCGACGACTCCTCGACGCCGGACAACGCGGCCCACGCCAGGCGGTAGACGGCGAGCTGGACGGCCGCCTGGCGCATGGCTTCCGGCCCCCTCGGCGGTTCGCCCGTCTTCCAGTCGACGACGGTGGCGCCGCCGTCGGGGTCGGCGAAGACCGCGTCGATGCGGCCCCGGACCAGCGTGTCGCCGATCGGCATTTCGAAGGGCACCTCGACGGCGATCGGTGTGCGGGCCGCCCACGGCGATGCGGTGAAGGCCGCCTGCAACGCCGCCAATTCCCGGGTGTCGCCGACGTCGGAGTCCGCCGCGCCGGGCAGGTCCGCGAGGTCGAACAGACCCTCTGCCCCGTAGAACCGCTGCACCCAGGCGTGAAAGGCGTTGCCCAGCAACGCGTGCGGATCCGGTCGGGTCGGCAGCCGATGCCTCAGCCGCTGCGCGGCGCCCGCGGGGTCGCGTGCCAGGTCCACCAGACCGCTGACCGACAGCTGGCCGGGCAGCGCGGCGGTGGGCGGCTGCGCCAGCCGCGCGCGCTCGGCGAGCAGGGCGTCGACGTCGGCGGCCCAGCCCTCGATGTCGGCGCCGTCGGCGACCGCGTCGCCCGCCATCGCCCGGGCCACCAGCGCCGCGCCGCGCTCGACCTCGGCGCGCCTCGCGGTCAACGGATCGGCCGGCCACATCGCCTCTACCACGTTGTCGCGCAACGGATTCCGGTCGCCGTCCGCCGGTGCGGGCGCCCACTGATCCACCACCCCGCAGGGCTCCCCGGCCGCGGCCGAACGGTCGATGACGTCCTTGATCTCGCACAGAAAGTCGGAGGGGCCGCGCGGTTTCATCCCGGTGGCCCCCCAGTGGTGACCCGACACCAGCAGGGTGTCCTCGGCCCGGGTGATGGCGACGTACAGCAGCCGGCGCTCCTCGTCGATGCGCCGCTGGTCCAGCTGGCGGCGATGCTCGGAGATCTTGTCGGACAGCTGCTTTCGATTGGTGACGTCCGAGGTGTCCAGCACCGGGACGCCCAGCGCGCCGGCACTGTCGCCCCGCAGCAGCGGCGGCAACTCGGACGCGTCGGTGAGCCAGGTGCTCCGGGACGCGGTCGACGGAAAGATTCCGCCCGACAGGTGGGCCACCGCCACCACCTGCCACTCCAACCCCTTCGCGGAGTGCACCGTCAGCACCTGGACGCGGTCGCGCGCGGGCGCCAACGGCGCCGGCGGCAAGCCGTTTTCGACGGACTCCGCCACCTCCAGGTACGCCAGCAGGCCCGCCACCGAGGCCGTGCGGTCGGTCACGGTGGCGTCGGCGCGTTCGGCGTAGCCGGCGACGACGTCGGCGAAGGCGTCGAGGTGTTCGGTGCCGCTCCAACCCGCGTGCACTCCCGCCGCGGCGCGGACGTCGCAGTCGACGCCCAGCACGCGGCGCACCTCGGCCACCAGGTCGGGCAGGGAGTGGCCCAACTGGCCACGCAGATAACGTAATTCGGCGGCCAGGGCGGTCACGCGCCGATATCCCGCCGCCGAGTACCCGTCGGCCGGGCCAGGATCGGCGATGGCGTCGGCCAGGCACGCCGAGTCGGTGTCCGGGCCGGCGGCGGCCGCGATCGATTCCGGCGAGGACGCCGCAGCCGCACCCAGCCCCTCGCCGAGTGTGCGGGCGCGTCGCCACAGCGCGGCGATGTCGCGACCGCCCAGGCGCCACCGCGGACCCGTGAGCACCCGCATCGCCGCCGCGCCCGCGGTCGGGTCGGCGACGAGTCGCAGCATGGCGACCACGTCGGCGACCTCCGGGACCGACAGCAGCCCGGCCAACCCGACGACCTCCACCGGGACGCCCCGGGCGCGCAGGGCATCGGCTATGGGGGCGGCATCGGCGTTGCGGCGCACCAGCACCGCGGCCGTCGGCGGGCTCGTCCCGTCGGCCCGCCGGTATCGCGCGGCGAGTTCGTCGGCGATCCACTCCCGCTCGGCCTGCACGTCGTGGAGCAGGGCGCACCGGACGGTGCCGGGCGGGGCGTCCGGGCGCGGCCGCAGCGCGTGCACGGCGACCGACCGGCGGCGCGCCTCCGCCGATATCGCGTTGGCCAGCCGCAGGGTTCGCGGCGGGTTGCGCCAGCTGGTCCGCAGCTCCAGGACCGGCGCGGGCGAGCCGTCGCACAGGGGGAAGTCGGTGGTGAAGCGCGGCAGGTTCGTCGCGGAGGCGCCGCGCCAGCCGTAGATCGACTGAATCGGGTCGCCGACGGCCGTCAGGGCCAGCCCGTCGTCGACACCACCGCCGAACAGGGCCGACAGCGCGACCCGTTGGGCGTGCCCGGTGTCCTGGTACTCGTCGAGCAGCACCACCCGGTAGCGGCCGCGCAGGTCTTGGCCGACCTGCGGGAAGCCCGCCGCCAGCCTTGCGGCACAGGCCATCTGCACGCCGAAGTCCATCGCCTTCGCGGCGCGCATGCGCTCGTTCAGGGCGTCGAGCAGCGGCACCAGCTCGGCGCGCTGGGTCTGGGTGGCCAGCAGGCGCAGCAGCCATTGGCTGGGCCCGCGGTCGCGCTGATAGGGGCCGGCCGGCAGGGCGTGGATCAGCCGCTCCAGCTCCACGTGGGTATCGCCGAGCTGGCGGGTGTCCACCAGGTGTTCGGCCAGCTGGGCCCACAACCGCAGCACCATCGACGTCACCGCGGCCGGGGTCTTGTCGGTGCGCAGCTCCCCGCGGTGACGGCACACCACGTCGAACGCCAGCTGCCACAGCTCGGTCTCGCCGAGCAGCCGGGTGTCGGGCTCGATGGGCAACAGCAGCCCGTAGTCGCGGATCAACGAACCGGCGAACGCGTGGTAGGTGCTGACCGCCGGGGCGCCCGCGGGCTCCCCGGCGCCGAGGCCGACACCCGCCAACCGCGCCAGCCGGGACCGGACCCGGCGCAGCAGCTGACCGGCGGCCTTGCGGGTGAACGTCAACCCCAACACCTGGCCGGGTTCGGCGTAACCGTTGGCGACGAGCCACACCACCCGGGCCGCCATCGTTTCGGTCTTGCCGGCGCCGGCGCCCGCGATGACGACCAAAGGCCCGGGCGGGGCCGCGATGACCGCGGCCTGCTCGTCGGTCGGCGGGAAAAGCCCCAGCGCGCAAGCCAATTCGCCCGGGCTGTAGCGCGGATTCACTGCGCCACCCCGTTGGCGTGGGCGGGGCACGAGGGCCGGACGGGACAGTGCGCGCAACCGTCGTTGCGCCGGGCGATGAACCGCGGCCCGGCGGTCGCGGCCGCCGCGCGGCGGACCAGCTGGCGCCATTCCTCGCGGGCGGCCGGCGTCAGCGGATCCTGTTCGCGTTCCGTGGCGCCCGACGCCCCGGCCTTGCCGACATAGACCAGCCGCGCGCCGCCCGGCTCCGCGTCGGCCGGCTCACCGGACACCATGCCTTCGGCCACCGCCAGCTGATACAGCGCCAACTGGGCGTGTTGTTGGGCATCGTCCTTGCTGACCGGCGTCTTGCCGGTCTTGATGTCGACGACCACCAGCCGGCCGGCGGCATCGCGCTCCAGCCGGTCGACCCGGCCGTGCAGCCGGATCTCGCCTCCGCCCTCGCCGGACGCCGCCAGCGTTCCGTCGATCTCCACCTCGACGCCGACCTCGGTCAGCGCGTCGCGGGTCTGCGCCCGCCATTCGATGAACGCCTCGATCATCGCGCGGTGGCGCGCCAGCTCGTTGGCCGAATGCCACTCGGCCTCGAACGGCAGGTGCCGCCACGCGCGGTTCAGGCCGGCCAGCAATTCCGGCTCGCTGCTGTGCGGTTCGGCGACCAGGGCGTGCAGCACCGAACCGATGGTGGAACGCAGATCCCGCGGGTTGGTGCCCCCGTGCCGTTCGGCCAGCCAGCGCAGCGGGCAGTCGTTGAGCGTCTGCAGCGTGGACGGCGTCAGGGTGACGGCATCGCCGTCGCCGCGCAGCGGCTCGGTGGTGCTGACCGGAAGCAGGCCGTGCCAGCCGGCCGGATCGGCGCCCGGGACGCCGGCCTGGGCCAGCCGCGCCAATTGCGTTGCCGCGCATGCCCGGACGGCGTCCTCGACCGCGCCGTCGGGCGCGCACACCACGGCGCGCAGCCGGCCCACCAGGGCCGGCGCGGACAGCACCCGGGGCGCCGAGAGCGGTTGCGCCGCAGCGAGATCGCCGTCGTCGGTCCACGCCGCGAGCTCGTAGCAGAACGACGACGGCAGCGCGGCCTGGTCGTCCGCAGCGCCCGCGTCGCTGTCCACGGCGGTCACCAGCAGTCGGCGGCGGGCGCGGCCCATGGCCGCCACCAGCAGCCGTCGCTCCTCGGCCAGCAGCGGAGCTCGCACCGACGCCTCCTCGGCGACGCCGTCCAGCACGTCCAGCAGCCGCTGGGTGCCCAGCACGCCGCCGCGCGGAACCGTGTTGGGCCACAACCCCTCCTGCACCCCGGCGATGACCACGACGTCCCATTCGTGCCCCAGGGCGGCGTGCGCGCTGAGCACCCGCACCTGCTCGACGGCCGCCATCGGCTCCTGTTGTGCGCTCGGCAGGTGCAGCGCGCCAACGTGGTCGACGAGCCCGCGCAGCGACGCGCCCGAGGTGCGGGACACGTACTGATCGGTGATGTCGAACAACGCCGTCACCGCCTCCAGGTCCCGGGTGGCCTGGGCGCCGGCGGGCCCGCCCCGCTCGGCGGCCGACAACCAGCGGCGCTGCAGGCCGGACCGCTGCCACGCGGCCCACAAGGTGTAGCGCGGGTCTTGGCCGTCCCGGTGGCAGCGCGCGGCCGCCTCCAGCACCGCGCGCACCCGCTGCACCGGGCGGAACTGCGGCCCCGCCGGCGGTGCGTCACCGGTCAGCGCGTCCACCAACAGATCCGCCACGTCGTCCGACGGGCGATCGGCGTTGGCGCGCAGCAGCGTTCGGCGCAGCTGCCGCAGCGCGACCGGGTCGACGCGCCCGATCGGGCCTGTTAGCAGCGCCAGCGCCCGTTCGCCGTCGAGCCCGTCGGCGGTGACCGACAGGACGGTGAGCAGCGCCCGGGCCGCGGGCTCGTCGGACGGCGACCCGCCCGCCGCCGGCGGGGCCACCGGCACGCCCGCGGCGGCCAGCGCGCGCGGCAATCGCGCGCCGGCCCGTGGCACCGACCGGACGATGACCGCCATCTGTGACCACGGCACACCGTCGACCAGGTGCGCACGCCGCAGCGCGTCGGCGATCACCTCCGCCTCCGCGTGCGCCGATGCGGCCAGGCGGACCGCGACCGATCCCTCCTCGGGCCCGGTGCCCTCGATGCGCCTGCCGCCGCTGCCGCCGGGCAGTCGGTGCGCGATGCCGCTGACGGCGCGCGCCACCGCGGGGGCGCAGCGGTGCGACACCGTCAGCGTCACCGAGGGCGAGTCCTCGTCCAACAGCCCGGCGGATTCGCCGCCGCGGAAGCCGAACACCGCCTGGTTGGGGTCGCCCGCGATGACGGCCAGCTCGGCGCCCGCCGCCAGCACCCGGACGAGTCGGGCCGCCTGCGGGTCGAGCTGCTGGGCGTCGTCGACCAACAGGACACGCACCCGGCCCCGCTCGGCGGCCAACAGCTCGGGGTCCGTCGCGAAGGCCTCCAGCGCGGCGCCCACCAGTTCGGCGGCGCCCAGCGCGGGCGTCGTCGCCTGGGGTGCCGCCGTCCCCACCGCCGCCCGCAGCAGCATCACCTGCTCGTACTGGCGGGCAAACTGGCCGGCGGCGGTCCATTCCGGTCGCCGGCACCGACGGCCCAGCCGCTCCAGTTCCTGCGGGTCCACCCCGCGTTCGGCGCAGCGCGCCAACAGGTTTCGCAGTTCGGTGGCGAAACCCGCGGTGGCCAGCGCGGGCCGCAGATCCGCGGGCCACGCCGCGGCCGCGCGCGGCCCGTCCTCGAGGTCACCGGCCAGCAGTTCCCGGATGATGGCGTCCTGCTCGGCGCTGGTGACCAGCCGCGGCGGCGCATCCCCGGCCCGCTCGGCGGCCCGCCGCAACACCGCGTAGGCGTAGCCGTGCACGGTCCGAACCAACGGTTCGCGAACGGCGGCCCGGCACGGCCCGGCGCTGCGCGGCCGCAACAGCGCCGTCGTCAACGCGCTGCGCGCCCGCATCCCCAGCCGGCCGGAACCGCTAAGCAGCAGAACCGATTCCGGGTCGAGGCCGGCGTCGATCTGGGTGACCGCGGCCGCCACCAACCGGCTGCTCTTGCCCGTGCCGGGGCCGCCCAGCACCCGGACCGGCCCGCGCGCGCCGGGCGCCAGCAGAGCCAACGCCTCGGTGTCCCAGGTGAACGACATGGCTGCATGCAACCACCAGGGTCCGACAAGTCGGCCCGACCGGCGGCGCCGCCGGCCCCTACGATGGAGCCGCGAGCAGCCGACCAATGGAGGGTAGGTAACCGTGACGGACTTTCCCGACGACGAAGCGCCCGAGGGCGACGCCGCGGAACAACTGCAACCCGTCGACGCCGACGACGAAGCCGGCTTGGACATCGACTATCTGACCGCCGCCGACCGGGAGGCCAACGAGGCCGACGTGATCGAGCAGGCCTACGTCGTTCCCACCGAGGACGACTGGGACGACGACCGCTGAGCCGGCACGATCGACCCGTGACCGCCACCCTCCACGTGCACCGCTACGGCCCGCCGAATCCGGTCCGGGTGCTGGCGCTGCACGGGCTGACCGGCCACGGGCAGCGCTGGCAGCAGCTGGCCGGCCTGCTGCCCGAAATCCCCTTCGCTGCACCGGATCTGATCGGCCATGGCCGGTCGTCGTGGGCGGCGCCGTGGACCATCGACGCCAACGTCGCCGCCATGGCCGCGCTGCTCGACGGCGAAGCCGGCCCGCCGGTGTTGATCGTCGGGCACTCGTTCGGCGGGGCGCTCGCCATGCAGCTGGCCGCGGCGCGCCCGGACCGGGTGGCGGCGCTGCTGCTGCTGGACCCGGCGGTCGGATTGGACGGCGAGTGGATGCGCGAGATCGCCGAGGCGATGCTGTCCTCGCCCGACTACCCCGACGCGCAGGAGGCGCGCCTGGAGAAGGTGCACGGGTCGTGGTCCGACGTCGACCCCGCGCTGCTGGACGCCGAGCTCGACGAGCACCTGATCGCGCTGCCGAGCGGCCGGTACGGCTGGCGCGTCAGCCTGCCGGCGATGATGGCGTACTGGAGCGAGCTGGCCCGCGACGCGGTGCTCCCCCCGGCCGGGACGCCGACGGTGCTGGTGCGCGCGAAGCGCACCTCGCCGCCGTATGTCCGCGACGAACTCGTCGCGGCGCTGCAGCAACGGTTGGGGTCCGACTTCCGGCTGCTGGATTTCGACTGCAACCACATGGTGCCCTACGCCGCGGCGGCCGACGTCGCCGCGCTGACGCGCGAATTGCTGGAAGCCCGCTGATCGTGGCGCCGGTGACCGACGAGCAGGTCGAGCGGGTGCGCGCGCTGGTCGCGGCCATTCCGGCCGGCCGGGTCGCCACCTACGGCGACATCGCCTCTGTCGCAGGGCTTTCCAGCCCGCGCATCGTCGGCTGGATCATGCGGACCGACTCCTCGGACCTGCCCTGGCACCGGGTGATCACCGCCTCGGGGCGCCCCGCGCGTCATCTGACCACCCGGCAGCTGGAGCTGCTGCGGGCCGAGGGGATCCTGGCCACCGACGGCAAGATCGCGCTGGGTGAGGTCCGCTACGACTTCCGGCGCTAGAGCACCAGGCGGACCAGCGCCGCGGTGCGGGCGAGGCCGGGAAACGCCTCGGCCGTCGACCGCGGGTGCAGCGCATGGACCGCCAGGCGAAACATCAAGGCGCGCAACAACATCTGCGGCCACTCGGGCAACGCACTCCAGCGTTCGATGAGTCCGTCGTCGGCCTCGCCCCAGGACAGGGCGTCGACGACGACGACCCCGGCCGCCCACGACGCGGGCCGCCAGTAGGGGGTGATGTCGGTGATCCCCGGGGCGGCGGTGCCGACGAAAAGCACTGTGCCGTAAAGGTCCCCGTGCACCAGCTGGTTGGGACTCTTGGTCGGCCTGCGCAGCGTGGCCAGCTGGTTGATCAGCTCCACCGACCGCTCGGCGTCGGCCGTCGGCGGGGCCGTCCGGGCGCCCGGCGGCACCGAGGCCAGCGGCCGCTCCTCCCACGCGGCGCGGTCGGCGGCGATGAAGATGTCCACGTCTCCCCAGGGCGCGGTGGGGCCCTGGGTCAGGAATCGGGGGCGTTCCAGTTTGCCGGTCGCCTCGTGCAGCCGCACCGCCGCCGAGACCACTTCGTCATGCCGGGGTTCGGGTGTGCCCGCGACGAAGGTGTCCGCCCGCCACCCGGAAACCACGTACCGCCCGTCCGTCGAGCGGACCGGTCGGGCCAGCCGGACGCCGTCGACGAACAACGTCTCGCGCACCCGGGCCGACCATGCCGCCCGGGCGTGGTCGGCCACCAGCGAAAGAACGACTTCGCCGCAGCGCCAGCCGCCCTCCCAGCTGGCCCCCAGATAGACGGGCTGCACGCCGGTCAAGCCAAACGCCGCCAGCACATGCTCCGGCGGTGGCTCGACATTCACACCGGTACTCTAAACGAGTCCAACAAGCGTTCCGGGTCAGTACATCACCATGTCGGGTTGCATCTGCTGCGCCCACGCCACGATCCCGCCCTGCAGATGCACCGCATCGGCGAATCCGGCCTTGCGCACCACCGCCAGCGCCTCGGCCGAGCGCACCCCCGTCTTGCAGTAGAGCACCGGCGTGCGGTCGTGCGGCAGTTTTGCCAGGCCCTCACCGGAATTGATCGACGACTGCGGGATCAGCCGGGCCCCGTCGATGTGGTTGATCTCCCATTCGACCGGCTCGCGGACGTCGATCAGCGCCAGCTTCTTGCCCGAGTCCAGCATGTCGCGCAATTCCCGCGGGGTGATCGCGGATCCGGTGACGCCCTGGTCGTCGGGGGCCGCGCCGCAGTACTGCTCGTAGTCGATCAGCCCGGTGATCTTCGGTCGCAAGGCGTCATCGGGTTCCCGGCGGATCGCGATGGTGCGGTAGGACATCTCCAGCGCGTCGTAGATCAGCAGCCGGCCCAGCAGCGACTCGCCGATGCCGGTGATGAGCTTGATCGCCTCGGTGCCCATCACCGACGCGATGGACGCGCAGACGATGCCCAGCACGCCGCCCTCGGCGCACGACGGGACCGTGCCGGGCGGCGGCGGCTCCGGATACAGGTCGCGATAGTTGAGGCCCCGCCCGCCGGGGGCGTCCTCCCAGAACACCGAGGCCTGGCCCTCGAAGCGGTAGATCGACCCCCACACGTAGGGCTTGCCGGCCAGCACGGCCGCGTCGTTGACGAGATACCGGGTGGCGAAGTTGTCGGTGCCGTCCACGATCAGGTCGTACTGCCCGAACAGCTCGACGGCGTTGCTGGAGTCCAGCCGGAACTCGTGCAACCGCACGGTGACCAGCGGGTTGATCGCGGCGATCGACTCGCGCGCCGACCGGGCCTTGGACCGCCCGACGTCGGCCACGCCGTGGATGATCTGGCGCTGCAGGTTGGACTCGTCGACGACGTCGAAGTCGATGATGCCGAGCGTCCCGACGCCCGCCGCGGCCAGGTAGAGCAGCGTCGGCGCGCCCAGCCCACCGGCGCCGATCACCAGCACGCGCGCGTTCTTGAGCCGCTTCTGCCCGTCGACGCCCAGGTCGGGGATGATCAGGTGGCGGCTGTAGCGGGCCACCTCATCGCGCGTCAGCTGGTCTGCCGGCGCCACCAGGGGCGGCAGCGCTGTCTGGGAACTCGACACGCCCGAACATCTCCTCGGTCTCGCGTTGCGGTTCGTCGTCCATATCCATCACAGCAGCAGCCGCAGTGGACGGCAATGAATTCAACTGGCCGCGGTCAGGCGATCGGGAACGGCCACGGATTGAACCGGCAGGTCTTTCCGTCGGCCTTGACGAAATCCGGGTCGAACTTGGCGGCGTCGTCGTTCGACGTGGAGAACGTCTGCTGCATCATCACCGGCGCCAGGGCGCCCTGCTGCTCGCACGGCTCGTGGCGGACGTACCCGATGGCGTGCCCCACCTCGTGGTTGATCACGTACTGCCGATAGGAACCGACGTCACCCTCGAACGGCACGGCTCCACGCACCCAGCGGGCCTCGTTGATGAAGACCCGCGACTCGCGGTCCGGCCCGTAAACCGGGTTGTAGCAGGAGGTTTCGAGCCGGAATTCGTAGCCGCAGCCACCTCGCACCGTCACCGGGGACACCAGCGAGATGCGGAAGTCGGGCTTGCCGTTATCGATCCGGACGAACGCGAATTGCGGGTTGTGCGTCCAGCCCTTGGGGTTGCCGAGCGTCTGGTCGACCATCTCGGCGAACGCCTCGTCGCCGCCGAACATCGTGGGGTCGATGCCGTTTTCCACCTCGACGGTGTACCGGAACACCTTGACGGTGCCCTGGCCGATCTGCGGCGTGGTGCCCGGCACGATGTGCCACGTCTTGTCGCCCGCCTCGGTGAACGGGCCGCCGTCGGGCAGCGTCCCGGCCGGCAGGTTGGCGTCGAATGCGGCAAGCCCACGCGGTGGCGCGTCGATGATCGAAGTGCCGACCGCGTCGATCGCCTGCGGGCTCTGAATGGGCTGACTCGCCGTCGGCTTGGTCACGGTGGTGCCGGTGACGGTCTGGTAGACGACCACCACGGTGAGCGCCACCAAGGCCGGCAGCGCGTAGGCGCGCCAGCCGTAGGTGGACACGAACCGCCCCAGCCGCGTCTGCTTGCGCCACTGGTTCGGCCGCTCCCGGCCGGCGCGGGTGCGTCCGGCGTCGCGGGCGATCGGGTCGCGCAGGGCCCGCAGCGGTTCGCGCCACTCGTCGCGCAGCACCGGGACGCGACCGGTGCCGCGTGAAGGCCGCTGGGACGTCATTTCCCCAGGATTACACAGTCATCCGGCGGGCCCGTCCGTGGCGCGCCCGAATGCGCCGCACGACACCACTTCTGCCAGCGACGACGGCGGCAACGCCGATCAACCGAACCACATGGGTAGTAAGGTCTGTGCCACGAGCCGCGCGCGGCTGGCGCAGTATGCCGGCGGCCGGTTGCCCACACATCAGATGAGGACTCGATGAGCGAACTCGCCAAACCCGCGGCGCGGCGCGCCGTCAGGTCGGCCGACCGCGCTCGGCCGGGGGACGGCGTCGCGGCTTCGAGCCGGCGCGGCAACCGGTTGCCCCGGGACGAGCGCCGCGGGCAGCTGCTCATCGTCGCCAGCGACGTCTTCGTCGATCGCGGCTACCACGCCGCCGGCATGGACGAGATCGCCGAACGGGCCGGTGTCAGCAAACCCGTTCTGTATCAACACTTTTCGAGCAAACTCGAGCTGTACCTGGCGGTGCTCGCCCGGCACGTCGAGAACCTGGTCTCGGGCGTGCAGCAGGCGTTGAACACCACCACCGACAACCGCAGGCGGTTGCACGCGGCGGTCCAGGCGTTCTTCGACTTCATCGAGCACGACAGCCAGGGTTACCGGCTGATCTTCGAAAACGATTACGTCACCGAGCCGGAGGTGGCCGCGCAGGTGCGCGTCGCCACCGAATCGTGCATCGACGCCGTATTCGCCTTGATCAGCGAGGATTCGGGGCTCGATCCGCATCGCGCCCGGATGATCGCCGTGGGGCTGGTCGGCGTCAGCGTCGACTGCGCCCGCTACTGGCTCGACTCCGACCGCCCGATCTCCAAGGCGGACGCCGTCGAGGGCACCGTCCAGTTCGCCTGGGGCGGGCTGTCACACGTGCCGCTTACTCGCCTTTAGCGCCCTTGCCGGTGAGTTTGGGCAGTTCGGCGCCGATGCCGAAGCCGACCCGGCGCGCGTCGGCCGGACCGATCTCGACGTAGGCGATCTTGCTGGTGTGCACCAGGAACCGGCGTCCCCGCTCGTCGGTCAGCCTCAGCAGGCCCGATCCCTCGCTCAGCGCGGCGCTGACGAGCTCTTCGACTTCGGCCGGCGTCTGCGCGCTGGAGAGCACCAGCTCACGCGGACTGTCCGTAATACCGATCTTGACCTCCACGGTCACCCCTTTCCGTTGGTATTGAAGTCGACAGACCTGTCAGCTGCAGGCTAGTGGACGGTGCGGGCCCGCATCGGCCACGGCCCCCGCCGCGCGCTTCGCGCTGAGCGAAACGCCGGTCGCGAACGGATAACGATTCGCTTGCAGCTCGTCTCGGAGCCGGGTCCCAAGCCCGATCCGTGTTTTCTCATCGCTAACTTCGGCCCCATGGGTACCACACTGGCCGATCTCGACGAGGTGCGGGATTACCCCGACGACCAGACCGATGAGCTTTACCGTGCCGGCGCCTTGCCCGAGGGCGACTACAGCTGGACCGGCTGGCCGGCCGAGCTGCGCTGGCGTCCGCTCACGGCGATCCTGGGCGCCGTCGTGGCCGTCGGCGCGATCGCGACCGCCGTCATCATCAACAGCGGCGACAGCGCCACCACCAAGGCAACGGTGGCGCCGGCGCCCCAGCCGGTGACGTCCGCGCCGGCGACGACGAGGAGCTCCGCCCCGCCGAGCGCGCAGCCCAGCCCATCCCAATTGCCACCCGAGACGGTCACCACCGTGACCACGCCGAGCGCCTCGCCGACCCTGCCGACGGCGACGCCCACCGCCGCTCCACCCCTGACGCTGACGCCCCCGCCGCCGGCCGCGCTGAACCCGCGCACCGTCGTCTACAGCGTGACGGGCACCAAGCAGCTGCTGGACCTGGTGAACATCGTCTACACCGACGGGCAGGGCTACTCGCAGACCGAGTTCAACGTGTCGCTGCCGTGGACCAAGGCGGTCATCCTGAACCCCGGCGTGCAAACCCCGTCGGTGGTCGCGACCAGCTTCTACGGCCAGCTCAACTGCTCGATCGTCAACGCCGCCGGTCAGCTGGTGGCCGCGTCGACCACGAACTCGAGCCTGGCGACCTGCCGGCGCTGAGTCCGATGGGTCGTCAGCTCAGGCCCAGCTCCTGCATCCGCCGGTCGTGGGTGTGCTGCAGCCGGTCGAAGAACGCGCTGAGCTGACCCAGGCTGCCCGCTCCCGACACCACGAGGTCGACCAGCTCGTCGTGGTCGGCCAGCAGGAACTGGGCCTGGGTGATCGCCTCACCGAACAGGCGACGCGACCACAGCGCCAGCCGGCTGCGCTGCTTGCCGCTGGCGGTCACCGCGGCGCGCACCTCGGCGACGACGAACTGTGAGTGCCCGGTCTCCGACAGCGCCGCGCGGACCACGTGGGCGATCTCGTCGGGCAGGCCGTCGGCGATCTCCAGGTACAGATCGGCGGCCAGCGCGTCGCCGACGTAGGTCTTCACCAGGGCCTCCAGCCACGTGCTGGGCATCGTCAGCCGGTGGTAGTTCTCCAGCGCCGAGACGTACTTCGACATGGCCGACACCACGTCGACGCCCCGGCTTTCCAGCGCGTCGCGCAGCAGCTCGTAGTGCTGCATCTCGGCGGCGGCCATGCTCGCCATCGAAATCCGTCCGCGCAGGTCAGGAGCCATCCGCGCCTCGTCGGTTAGCCGGTAGAACGCGGCGATCTCGCCGTAGGCCAAGACCGCGAACAACTCGTTGACGCCCGGGTGGTCGGCCGACAGCCGTGGGGCGGGCGAATCGTCCGCCCGGTCGGCTTCGAGGTCGGCTTCGGAGGGCTCGCAGGAGGGCCGGGTCATGGCAACACTCTAGTCGGCGGACCCGGCGCCAACTGGGTGCCAGCTGTCGACCAGCTATCATGGATGTAGATAGCGGCTGTATTTCTTTTTCCCGAGCCGCTATCGGCGAAATGTGCGTGCACAGCTGGCCCACCCAGATCGAGCAGGGGCCCGCGACTCGGCGACGTATTCGGAGTCGGAACTCGTGCGCGCGTGACCGCGACAGAGAAACACCGACACAAACCGATATGTCACCGAAAGGCTTACTACCCACGCATGAGCGCATTCACCGACACAACTGAAATGACTTTTGCCAATCTCGGCGTTCGCGACGAAATCGTCCGCGCCCTCGCGGAGAAGGGCATCGAGCGTCCCTTCGCGATCCAGGAGCTCACCCTGCCGCTGGCCCTCGCCGGCGACGACCTGATCGGCCAGGCCCGGACCGGCATGGGCAAGACCTTCGCCTTCGGCGTGCCGCTGTTGAACCGCATCACGTCCGGAGCCGGCGTGCGGGAGCTCAACGGCACCCCCCGGGCCCTGATCGTGGTGCCCACCCGTGAGCTGTGCCTGCAGGTCCACGGTGACCTCGCCACCGCGGCGAAGTACCTCAAGGCCGATGGCGACCGTCCGCTGAGCGTCGTCTCGATCTACGGCGGTCGCCCCTACGAGCCGCAGATCGAGGCGCTGCGCGCCGGCGCCGACGTCGTCGTGGGCACCCCCGGCCGGCTGCTCGACCTGGCCCAGCAGGGCCACCTGCAGCTGGGCGGGCTGTCGGTCCTGGTACTCGATGAGGCCGACGAGATGCTCGACCTGGGCTTCCTGCCCGACATCGAGCGCATCCTGCGCCAGATCCCCGAGGACCGGCAATCCATGCTCTTCTCGGCGACCATGCCCGGCCCGATCATCACGCTGGCCCGCACGTTCATGAACCAGCCCACCCACATTCGCGCGGAGGCGCCGCATTCGGCCGCCACGCACGACACCACCGAGCAGTTCGTCTACCGGGCCCACGCGCTGGACAAGGTGGAACTGGTGAGCCGGGTGCTGCAGGCCGAGGGCCGCGGCGCGACGATGATCTTCACCCGCACCAAGCGCACCGCGCAAAAGGTCGCCGACGAACTGGCCGAGCGCGGCTTCAAGGTCGGTGGCGACCAGCACGTCGATGTCGCCGCTGCGGAAGGCCTTGAGCGCCTTCTCGCGGGCGATCTGCCCCAGGTCGCCGTGCACCGCACCGACCTTGAAGCCGCGCTCGGCCAGTTCGTCGGCGACCTTTTGCGCGGTGCGCTTGGTGCGGGTGAAGAGCCCT